>CBQWHS010000001.1:0-43359 GCA_967728665.1 uncultured Chryseosolibacter sp.
TGTCATAATTGATAATATTTTAGATGATTATAGTTATTGTAAAGTAAAGGGAACCGGAGTAGAGAAGCCTGACATCCTTCCCTGGTACAATGGAGCTGCTTCGGGCTGGCTATCCTGTATTGCCGACATAATCAATACGCAGTAACTTTGCGCATTCACGGTACACTCTCCGTAGTTATCGGTGAAATCACCTGCTTCATTCATGGCTTCATAATAAAAATAGTCACCGGCCTTGTCGTCTTTTTTCAGTGTTGTCAACTGATTCAAATGGTCACTCACGGTTTTCAATTCGACATTCAGGTCGATGAGCTGATCATTGATAATACCGCGCTGAGTATTTTTCAAAATGATATTGGTATTAACCTCTTTAAGCTCAGCATTCCGGGCTTCCATATCTCCTAGTGTGGTGGTTTCATCGCTTTTCATTTTCTTCAGCTGGCCAAAGCTTTCTATAATCCTTATTAACAGGCTTGCCTGTTCTTCCTGCTCTTTCGGAACTAATCCCTGAAGCCTTCTGGCATCATCTTCTGTTTCAAGCTGAACTTTCTCGCTTCGTATAGCTTCCAGTTTTTTTACTAAGCTGGCGATTTCCTGAAGGATCATTGCGATCTCCTCCTTGGTAGAGGCATCCTGCGTTGTTTCTGTATTCAATTCTTTACTTATTCTATCTCGCTTCGTCTTCAGCGCTTTAAGTTCTGTATCATACTCCACTATTTGTGTATTCAGAACTTCTACTTCTTCGGTAAGTAAGCCCTGTGATTTTCCGAGCTTATCCATTAGCGAATCGGGAATCATCTTAGCGATCATATAGTTGGCAGCAGGAATCGTCTCCATAATTTCCTCATCGATATAAAAATCGCTGATTCTACCTTCCAGCCAGTTTTGAAAAATCTGTTTCTGATCGGCATAGGCCGTTTTGGCAATGGTTAACTGTGCCTTTGCCAGTGCCAGTTTCTTTTTCTTCTTTTCAAGGTCATGAAGATCCTGAGGCTCCTGGATCAGCGCGGAGTCATACGCAAGTTGCGCCACCTGACACTGTTCTTCCTTATCTCTCAGGTTTTGCTCTGCTGAAAAGAGTTTGTCTTCCTCAATATCAATCTGGACATTTCGCTGGAAGGCTTTTCTGTCCAGGTCGTTAAACAGGAACGTTCTGAATTCCATCAATTCGTTCAGATTAGTTTCACTGTTGATCATCATCTTTTTAGCAGGTACCTTGAACGCGACACGTACGGCATCTTTTTTATCGACGCTGTAAAACAAGAGGGACATATCGGTGGTAAGCACTTCGGGGAGATATCTTCTTAAAGTAAAGCCAGGAGCCGCCAGAGACAATAACCCATTTGTATTTTTGGAATTCCTCTGGTAGTCATTGGTGTATACAACATAAACAAAGAATGTATATGGGACCCCTTTGGTCACTGGCGTGCCACTATAATCGCTGGCAAATCTGGCCTTCCCCTTATCCTTCACATCGTTAGCATTCAGAAAGTCTGCTGTAATAAAATCCTGGGAATAACCAGTCGTAGCTTTTTTGGGATCTGGTTTGATCACCACATAGTTCTCTTTAGGAGTTGACTTGGCCGCCTCGATGTTAAAAGCAACCGAATCGTCTTCTTTCACAAGAATGATTCTGTATTCGTCGATGATTGTTGCGTTGTCTTCAACTTCCCGGAATGGATTGAAGCTTAGCGTGAATTGATCTCCGGCAGATCCCCCCACTCCTATTTTACCATCTTCCAGTCCTTTAATGACGCAAGTCAAGTCATTATTAACACACTGATTCAAAAATTCCAATGATGATTTTAATGCGTTGTCTTCAGCCAGCGCTGTCTTATACACACCGGCTTGCTCATTCTCTGCCGCCACAGAGCTGCTTACCGTAGACAAATCCGAATTGATCAGATCCTGTTGTTTTGAAAATGCATCTGTCAATAATTTCGCCAGGGAAGTGACATTGCTTTTAACTACACCCGCCTGCGTTACAACGCCTGCTGCTCTGGATTGCGAGGCATCAATGGTTAATTTCAGAGCGATAATTCCAGCTTCTTCGGCCAGCTTTGCAGCTTCTTTTGTAGCCTCGTCCGCTTTGATCACCAGCTGTTGAATCTGCCCTCCGTTTTCAAGGGAGTTGGCAACGGCACGTGTAGCGGCTACAAGGCCAGACAGGTGCGTTATAGAAGTGGCAGCTTTTTGAATGCTTGCTGCCGCGGCAGAAGCGGTGCTTGTTGTATTGGATGCATCAACGAGAGCTGCATTTGAAGCCGTGGTAATATTTTGAGCTGCCGTTACACCGAGTGCGGCCACTCGATTTTGCACGGCTGCGTCTTCAACTTTGGTCAGATCTTCTTTGAGTTGATCGCTGCTCTTTAGTGTCAATCCGTGCGCGTGGTACAATCCAAGTTTCCCTCCTTGAACTGTATTGTTTTCGGTTAATTCATTTTGTTCGGAAGCGTTTTTCGTCTTGATCAACGCTTCACTCAGTTGTTGTTTATACATGTTATTCATAATGATTGTTGATTAATCTTTTAAGTATTGCGATTCATTTTCCTGTTCGTTTGCGTTAGCTGGAGTTGAGGATGAAATATTTTATCATAGCTCATGGGTTAAATTGTTTTACCATATTTTTGAAATTCTCTTTGTATGCCGACATGGATATCGTTTGGCAGCACAGTAGCAGATTGACGTTGCATAGCGCGCAATGCGCAATACTGAAATACATTTTTGGCAGATCCTCCGGCCATCTCGTACTTTTCCGCGATGGTTGCCAGATCGACCGAAGAGTCGGGCTGAATCTGTCCGGAAAAGAATTGCTTCCACAATAACATCCGCTGTTCACTGGTGGGCATGGGAAAATAAATCATGGACTGAAATCGCCTCGCGAAGGCTTCGTCAATATTTGATTTCAGATTCGATGCCAGAATGATGGTGCCTGGAAAATCTTCGACACGCTGCAGCAGATACGAGACTTCCTGGTTGGCGTAGCGATCGTTACTCGAGCTGGTTGGCGTACGCTTTCCGAAGAGAGCATCGGCTTCGTCAAAAAATAAGATCCAGTTTCGCTTCTGTGCATAATCAAAGATGCGGCTGAGATTTTTTTCCGTTTCGCCAATGTATTTGGATACGGTGAGTGAAAGGTCTATGCGATAGACATCCAAACCGGTTGTCTTGCCCAGCAGACAAGCTGTTAATGTTTTACCAGTTCCCGGAGGTCCGTAAAATAGAGCTCTGAACCCAGGCTTGATGTGCTTACGGAATGCTTCACATTTTGTGAGCTCTTTTTCATTTTCGATCCACTGTTGAATAAGCTCAATCTCGTTCAGCACGTCGATATCGAGCACGAGGTCTCTCCAGTCAAGGTCTGTTGTCACCAGCTTCGCAGGAAATAATTCACTCGTTTGGGGTGGGCGCCGAAATCCTGTGTTCAAGTAGTGAATGAATTCATCCGTAACAACAAGAGCACCGCTTAATAAGGGTTCACAGGCTTCTGCACGTTCCAGACGGAGGATGTCTTTTTGAGTCAGCACACCGTCAAATCCCAGCATCTCCACAATTTCGAAACGTTTACTCAGTGCGCCTTTGTTTAAAAGGAAATGAAGTGTTTCACCAGTCGGAAGAAAACCTGAATGCCGTTTACCGGTGAAGCCCCCAAACTCGGTAAAGATCCTATCGAACTGCGAATTCTTCGTATAAAATATATCAAGCAAATGGGGACGCAGATGAGGCATCAGTGCGACCATGATGGCGAGCCTCTCTTTATATCCTAGTTTGTTTTCCTTTACGATACTTGCATAATGTGAATTGTCGTTCCCATGATCGGGAGGTACAATCGCTTCGATAGGCACCGGCTCTTCGTCCAAATTGAAATAAGAGTTAAACTGGCGATTCAATACTTCTGCAAACCAGTTAATCTCGTCTTCGAGAGATTTGATAAGATGTTGATGTGCCATGTTCATAACCATTGTATCATAATCATTTTTTTCATCCACGAGTATTTTATCGGGCTCAGTGTAAACGGAAGGCTGTCCATGAGAAGATCATAAGGTTGACGTTTTACAATCAGCTCCCAGTACTCTTCAGTCTCTCTCAGCTTTCCCTCCCGTATCAACCAATTCCCCCTGACATCGTCTTCGCTGCTGTTTTTTATAATAGACCAGTGTTCAGTTAAAGCTTTAAGCATACTGTTCACCATTCCCTTTTCACTTCTCTTCAGTTTTACTTTTGTGGAGTTCTCATGCACATTCACTCCACACAGGAGTTTATTGAGCACATGATCTTCTTCTTTAAAGGCCTCGGTTCCGGTGGATGCATAGTGAAGCATCGCGACCGCACGCATTGCACTTTCAGGGTTCGGAAATTTTCCATCTTTCATCAGGCCGCGTTCCTCGAACAAAAAAGACAAGTAAGGGTGAACTAGCACAAGGCCTGCGTTACTGATAAAGATCTCTTTCGCTGCATCCAACTCAGGGGCAATTTCTTTTACACGGTTGTCTCTGGCCTTTGCCTCTTGTAAGGCCTCTGTAACCAGACTCAACTTGTCTTTTTTCTTCAGTGCAGCTGTTTTATTACCACGACTCAGTACCTGTTTTTCTATAGAGAGAATACTTCTGGTTGCATCACCAAATTTGGGCAACGACCATTTTACAAGTGATTCGAAAAATGAGTCAGGTATGTGATATTTTTCAAACACAGCTAATAAGTGACTCGCCAGAATATCTACTGACGGATTGTTTCGGAAAACGTAACCCATCAATACTGCGCGCTTCAATGCCGCAGCAACTTCCTTGCGGTTGTTAAGGCCCATCAATTGATGTTCCCATACGCGTAACACATCAGAATACCAGTAGGATTTTCTTTCCGTTTTAACGGACATAAACAGATCAAGCTCTGTGTGTCCAAGGTTGCTTATGAATTCTTCCTGTTTACGTTCGGATAATTTGACTATCTCTTGTCTCAAGACATTGGGATGCTGTGATTGAAGGAATACGAGCGCCTCTTCTATTGTTGGAAAACCTGGATAAAAATTTTCATTTCTTCGATCGGCAGAAAATGAAAGAACCTTGTTCACCAATTGACTAACCACAGGATCTGCTCCCGAGAAGGATGAAGAGTCTGCATAATCGGACTTGATTAGCTTGCTCACGAGATTAAGTTGTGGAGCATCTCTGTAAAAGGAAGCAAAGGCATGCACTTGCTTTATACTTAACTTGTATGCCTGCGATACGAGCGATCGTACCAAGAGATCAAATACTTTGGAATGACTGATGGAAAAGCGTTCAACGGTTTCGATTATTTCAAGAATGGATAGCTGTACAGCTTTGTTGTATTGTTCTTTCGCGCCGAAATAAGAAACTATCTGCTTTTCTATTCGACTGGCAAGTGTTATGTATTGACCGACCAGTGATGCCGTCGACGATGGGAAAAGATATTTAACAACCTTATTAAAGGATGCCGGAGAAAATAATGCGAATCGTTTCCTGGCGCGGTCATCGCGAAGATGTTTTTTCACTGCGGCAATTGAACCTGCATCATTTGTATTCAAAAAATGAAAAACAGTTTCTTCGTATTGCGGCCCGGCAAGATTTTTTTGATCGGCCAACAACCGGGATAATATTGCTTGCTTGTCTTGATTTGTACTTCTCCGATTGTGATTAACTGATGATGATTGTTCGGTGACCTCGGTATAGATCTCATTGATAATGGAAAGAAACCTGCGCATGCCGGCAGATTGTGCTGGCAAAAATCTTGCTGAAGAAATCAATTTTTCCAGCAACTCTGCTTCAACCAAATTGTAATGCGCTGAAAAGGAGAATATCAGTGATCTTAAAAATGATTTGTAGTTGAAATACGACGTATGACTTTCCACAATGTGCACGATCATGAAAGTCCAAAGTATATTTTCAACTTCATGTTGAGTCGTGTTCGGAACAGGATCCGCTGAATGCAGCGCGACCAGGTTGGAATGATACTTTATAATCGTGGCGCTTTCTACGGGCGCAATACGTTTGAGTATTCGTTTTGTCAAAGAAGGTTTTCCCTCAGAAACTATTTTGTGAATAATCTTCGGTTTGTCTTTTGCCCTTCGAAGCAATAACAGGATTCCATCCGGTTCATCATCCAGTAAATCTGAAATAGTTTTCTTCCATGATACACTACTATTAAAAAGATCATCTGTTGGTGGTGACTTTGCATTACTTCCGTCGTCAGCTGAAGTGTTAGTTGTTGTCTTTCCCGCGTCTAATCTCAAGTCATCGTTAGCTGCGGGTATCCACGTGTCGACTATTTCCTCAATCAAATGACTGAATGGTATGGGCACTTCTCCACTCCATCGGCGAAGCCCCGAACGAAGGAGTAAGAGAAGGTCGTCAAACTCAACATTAAAATGACAGGAGAATTGTCTCAGTACGCTTATGGCAAAAGTCTTTCTGTTAAAATCAGATCCTTGCTCAGTGAGCAGATGATTGAAAACAAAAAGCCAAAGTATTTTCTCAAGTCCCTCCTGTGGTGCGTTAACAATCGTTTCTTTTTTATTGAGTATCGAAAGGTGCTTATGATATTCGATAATTGTTGCTGCATCTCCAGGCTCAAGGACACCAATAATTTTTTGAAGAATTTCTGAGGTAAACCTTTCCGTAAGCCGCACTCTCACTTGAAGAGATGCACCAAGCTGCCGAACTGAAACCGCAAATTCTTTGGGTGTACTTTTAATCGATTCGAGAAGCAGCGAAATGAGATCATGATTCCGAGCATTCCACGGCAAAAATCCATGTCTAAGAAAATGACTGATCGAACGTAGATCAGAGTCGATAAGAACACGCATCTCCAGCTCAGGGTTAGCGTTCAAATCAACAAAAGCCGTTTTCAGTGCTCGTGCTAATTCCCTCGAAACCCGCTGCGGCAACTCCTTGTTCAAATCACAGAATTCGATACAACCCATGTCAAGCTCTATTTTCCTAAAGGAATAAATGATTGACTCGGAAGAATTAAATGTGTCAAGAGTTCGCTCGATTACATCCTGAACTTCGGTGAAGCAAAGCTCCCTCACAACTGCATGAAGCTCGTTGGCTTTTGCTTCATTGGCAAAGGTCAATTCCATGCGCTGAGTTTTTACCTTATGGTTGCCAGTTGCCATTCTGTTTATTCGGTTGCTAAATGAGTGACCAAAATCTTTGCAAGTTCAAAGGCTGCCTCCACCGATTCAGGTGTCGGTTTCTTTCCTTCATATAAATCCCTGAGGCCTTTCATCCATTGATCATAATTGAGCACCAGTGAATGGTGCGCTTCTACCGGAAGAAAATTCATATAACAAACAGCCGATGCCGGACTCAGCTCGAGCAACTTGCTTTGCAATAACTGCTGATAACTTTCTTGCTGAAACGCCGAAACCCACGAGGGAAAAAATGCGGCAACACTTCCCGAGAGTGCCCCAAGCTCCAAATAGTGCGACCCGGTTTTATTCGTTGCTTCAATGAAGATTGAATCCAGCAAAAATTCCTGTCGTAACAGGTTGAGTCTTTCGAGAATAGCATTGGCTTCGGCTGATGAAGCAATGTTTTCGCAGACCACGTAACGATGCTGATTTGACTTCACTCCAATTTCATATTCGGCATCTTTTCGTACTTCTTTCGTCTCAAAAGCAGTTGAGCTGTTCATCATGCTCATCTGAATGTCGAGTCTGTCAATTGACATCAGGCTGCTTGTATAGATTACTGTATTGTCTTTTGATTTCAAGGTCCAGCGGAATTTTAGAAATTCTACAAGGCGGGCAAAGTCAACCAGTATAAAGCCACAATATTGTGTCGAGAGGGTGTGTAAATCATGAATATAAGGTTGAAGAAATTGTTTCACTTCATCTCTCTTCAGAAGTGAAGGTTCAGACTCCGATCCGAATGCAAACAACAGCTCCTGGTTCCATATCACTTCAATCCAATTGCTCTTTTTTCCTGTTGGGAATTTTTGCGCATTTCCCTGTGGGAAAATAAATTTCGGCTTTCCTGATTTATCGTAGTAGACAATTTCAATTACATCCGGAACATTGGGTTGTTGCATGGCTTCAGTCAAACCAGAGAGAAAGGAATTTAGCGCAAGCTCATTTTCAAGATTGAGCTCCAGGCCACTCACAAGATTAACCTGTGAATCAACTTTGAAATAAGTACGGGCGCGGTTTGCACTTAGCAGTGGAAATTTCTTAAGTGTGTGCTTCAGATATTCAATCTCGGCAATAGGATCCGGACCATAGTTTGGATTAGTTAAATGCAATGGTTGATGGTCGTACATCTTCCCATACCTTGCCAGCAAATGCTCAAGCGAACGTAGCTTGCGCGAAAGATCGTTTTTAGTATTTACAACTTGAGAAGACAACAAACTTGCATAAGGATTCTCCGGATCCAGACGGTAAGTCCTCCAATCGCTAGCTGGTG
This sequence comes from uncultured Chryseosolibacter sp., assembly GCA_967728665.1. Classification (GTDB taxonomy): domain Bacteria; phylum Bacteroidota; class Bacteroidia; order Cytophagales; family Cyclobacteriaceae; genus Chryseosolibacter. The sequence continues at coordinate 8,418 of CBQWHS010000001.1, forward strand.
GAATTGAATTTTTGAGATGACTATAGCCTTTAACTCCCTGGAGAATTCGTTCGACACCAGGAATGTTATATAAAGGCTGAGTAAAATAGGTGGCGGAGGTTAGCTGGGAATCTGTACGTCCACTTTCGAATGAAAAAAGGTTTGGTACATTTTTAAGTTGCGCAAGATAATCGCCCATGAATTGTTCAAACAGAACAATGTATGCCTTCAGCTGTTTTACTTTTGCCTGATGCGTATCATCAGAAGGACCCTTTCCTGTAAGATGGTATGGTGATGGAAAACTGTTTTGGATAGAATAGTAGTGTGCGATATCCTGATAAGTTCCCCTTGGCAGAAGGTCATTCAAATTGCCAGGCTGTTGCAATGAAGTAAGCTTATCCAGATAATAACTCACCTTACTTTTATCGTAGGAAGTTATCGCTTTGGCATTTTGATAGAAAGTGAGATTAGAAAAACTCTGCAGCGAGATATAAGGTGATTCATCAAACGAGAATTGAATAAGCGACCCTGCTTCAGTCTCTTCGGTATAAAGTCCGGAAAGATTTACTTCATCAACGCCTTCCGCAATCAAACACGACGAGCTCAATTCATTAACAGAAACCTGACTCCGTTTAGAGACAATCAATTGGTCGTTGATATATCCGCCAGTAAGAAACGGTCCGTCCAGCAGGTCGAACATGCTCTTACCTTCCTTAACCAGTTGAAAATAGTTTTGATAGACAGGATACGGAACGAGAAAATTGTTGCAGGAATGGATTACATACGCCATTGCTTTTTCAATCGGCGTATTTTTGTCAACACTAGCGCTCCCAGATAAGTGGAGTAAGACCGGCGAGAGTATTCGAGGTGTAGTAAATACTTGCGAGATATTTCCATGCTGCGCGAGTATGTTTTTTGCTTTTCGCTGAAGGTATGGAACAAACGAGGTATCTCCCGATAATTTCGCTATGTACTCAGGCTTTACTTCCAGCCAGGCTTGACCGCTACACGGTAAAGAACGCTGATCGCTATAGGTAAAATAGACCTGCTTCAACTCTAGAATTGCATCGAGTAAGACTTTGCTGAAGTCGATGGACGTTATGGGATTGGTGGTCAGTATTTCTTCTGGTAAATGGAAATGATCCTGAATTGTAATATTTCCATTTTCATCGCTGAGTATATCAGCGATTGGCAAGTTTGCTTTAAAACCTAATTCAGTTAAAGCATAACAAAGATTTTGAAGTATTGTAGCGCCAGGATCTGAATCATTGTAGTTCGTCCAGAGAGCGCCGCAGTATTTTGCAATCAGCTCGTAACCTTTTTCTATAAGAGCCTTGTAGTCCTGAGAGATTGGATAAACCTCTGCACGACTGATCGATTGCGTATTGGGTGCAGCGGTGTTCAATTCCATAATTTTGTAATGCGGTTGTAGATCACTGGCTTTGTTTTATAGCTGCATACTGTTCGCACTTCCAATCCATATTGTCCTTTCACAGTCTTTGTCCAGCGCATCTGAATGCGATGCCACCAGCTTGAGTTTGATTTTTGAATCGGCTTTACCTTACAACCTTTCCCAAAGGCATTGGTTAGTACTGTGTAATACAAAGCATGTTTTCCTGCGGGACAATACACTGCAGTCATCACTTCAATGGCTGTGAAGCCTTTCAGGTTACCCAGTACCTTGTGCCACTTACCATCAGCGATGATCTGACGCGGGTCAATCGCAGGATCGCTGAATCTCCCGACCCTTGATTTCATACCCACGCTTCCGTTCACATCCAGCTCAAGCGCTGGTGATGATGTATTAATCCCTACCCTGCCATTCGTTTTTCCACTTCCATTCTGATCAGCTCCCGATCTGAAGGTGATAAGGTTACTGGAGTCCGTAGCACCTGGAATAACAAGAGAAATCCCTTCTGCTCCCGACTTGTCATCAGCAGTTTCAAATGAGAATGAAGGTGCGTTCTTTTGCAGATTGATATCATTCTTAAAAAATGATAGAAACTTTTTGTTTGAAGGAGCCAGCCCGAGCCCGGTATCCGAGCTCGTTTTAATATTATCACTTGACTTGTGTACGAATGAGTCGATCAAGTCAGCAAAGTGTTGTTCCTTCGCCAACGCACCGTTGTGAAATTTTTTCTTTAAATCTTCTCTGGATAGTTCAGCCATGGAGATCAGTCAGTGATGTAAAAGTTTTCCCCTATTCGAATTCCGTTATTAGTATCTGTCGAGCTATCAGTATCAGGCTTTGACGCATTTACGTTGATGATATGCTGAGGCGCACAAATGATCAGCGCCTGCGGCAGTACATCGTTAATATTTACTTTAGGATCATCGAGTGTAACTTTAAAATCTCTGACGTGCCTGATGTACTCCTGAGATTTTACAAACGAGTAAAGTTGATTTGCTGAACCCGCTGAAGTGAACACAATTCCCTGAATAGGATTGTCCTTAATCCATGGACTCAGGAAATTGTTAATGTCATCGTTGAGCCTTTTGGCAAGTGCTGCGTCATGATTTAACGCTGAGAATACCACCTGACAACTTACAATGAGTCTATGGAATTTTGGATTTGAAATTTCATACTTCATCGAAGGCAACCCTGCCGATGAAAGAAAATTCAGTATACCGTCCATTACTTCTCCCAAGGCCAGGGGCTCATATTTATTGGGATGAGTCATGTCGGTAAAAGGAGTTACCACCACGCTGATCGCGCCTGACGCATTCTTCCTGGAATTTGGTATCGCTACTACTTTGAATATCTGCGGGAACTCGTTCAACACAATACTTTCTATATCGGAAACTGATGTTATTCTTTTTTTATAGCGAAGTCTTGTAGCCACATCGCGTCTGAATTCATGTTCCGTTTGCGCAGATACTGCACCGTATGAAATGATGGGCTGAACAATCTTTTTTACACCCGGCATGGAGCTGACGAAATGCGAAATTGTTCCAGTTGGTACTGGTATCAATTTGTTATCAGTATTCAGCACGCGCTCTACCATCACAGCTTGCGTAGAAACAAACTGGGTGGTGATATCAGCGATTGTATTTTTGCCCATTCTGAACCAATACAACTTTGTCATTTCTGTACTGCTATTGGTTGCGTCAGCTGGCACAGAAAAACGGAGTATGCCCGTGCATTGAAAACCTTCTGTGCTATCGCTTAGCAGGGTCAAAGGTTTCCATCCGGAAACGGATAAGTACTCGTACGTAACGTCTGCTCCACCTGTGCTGACGACTGACCCGGTTCTATTGTTCAGAACAAAACAAAGTGACAGATCAGTATTTAAAACAAGATCATCAAATGCAAAATAGTTGTAAGAGACACAAGGATAATTGGGAAGTAAAGGAACTGGACTTTTGGAAAGAGAAATTTCATTTATCCCAAACGGATGAAGATGGAAGCACTTGAGAGAAGAAGGCACTGCCGCATGGTATTGTTGTGAGGAACTGTAATCTACTTCCAATACTTTGATCTTCGGCACATATGGAATATTCGGAAGCGGATTGAGCTTTTTCTTCTTGAAAGTCAGAATCTTTGCGTTGTCTATAATGATCTCGCTATTCGTCATGGCAACGCTCGACACAATAGTAGGATAATCGATATATCCAAAACCCTTCGAAGGCGATGATAAGGTGAGGCAGAAGAAACCCTCTTGTAACGTATTGTTTAACCCGGAGAATGAAGGCAAGTCAGGATTTGACGGAAGTGACGCTGTGCTCTCTTTTATAACCGCCTTGTTGATAACAATTTTTTTCTTTCCATCAACAACAATTGTATGTTCAGGAAAATCACTAACGGCGTCATCTGTGAATAATTTGAATTTAGGCAAAGTTTTGCCGGTCGCAGATACACTCACAGCGGGTACCCATACACCATTGGCAAGAGTAGAAACAGTTACAGCAAATGCCTGGTTTTGAAAAACAGGTTTTAGGATCGTTGCCAGATCAAGAGGAGCAGCATAGTAATCATTATAGGCCTGATAGTAGTCTTTAAAACTTTTCGGCAGTTTGTCCCATGTAATGGTGAGCGTAACATCGCTGAGCTGCTTCACAAAGAGCTCTTGTCCACCGATATATAAATTATTTCCCTGCGTGGAAACATTGAAAGGACTGAACGGAACACTTGGCGATAATTTTCCAGAATCATTTTCAACCAAAAAATTGGATAGTCCTTTAACAGAAGCAGAAACCGATACCGAGCTGACGGACAGTTCTTTTAATTTATTGTAAACACGTTTGCCGGAACTGGCAAGCGAAATTTTACAAACCGGCCAGCGTGTATCGAAGCCGGTGCCGTGTAATTTTTCAGAATACGCTATAACAGCAGGATCTGCTGGATTTAATGAGAAGGAAATAACAAAAGTCTTTTCCTTGTTATTATAGACAACAGCATCAATATTGGCCGTAAACCAGCCCGTTGCTGAAGTAAGCCGCAAATCAAAAATCTGATGGGAAGGTAGATCGTCGAACACATTTCCGTCAGTGGTGTTTATACTAAAAGTGATCTTTACCTGACGGGAGCTTTGCGCGAGAAACAAGTCAGGACATGAAAAAGCAAACCCAAGAGTAGCTGAGGTCACCGTTACGTTTTCACCTGAAGCGTTTGCTCCGAAGAGCGGCCATGGCGAATTGCCAATCTCATTGAATTTCTTTACTGTACCCGTGAGTATATCATGATCTACTGGCGTTCCACTTGAAGTGAAAGTTAGCGTTAGAAAATCGGCTATGCGTGTCTTTGTAACTACGGTGTCTTCCGTAGTGGAAAAAACTATCGGTTGATCATTACTGGTTTTTCCTGCATCTGTCTGTGTGCCTTTGGCAATCAGCTGTTGATCTGTTCCTGTCGCCAGCTCTAAAGTGATGATTGCCTTATCCGGCTGAGCTTTCTTCTTTGTTCCTCGTAAAAGTTCCTGATAATAAAAATCCAGGTGCCGGCTTGTGATGGTGTTCATGGCATCCTGCTGATATTTGAAAATATCAATGAATGATAGCATGAGCCCCACATGCGGAGGAATATCATTGCGCCGCAGTGATCGTTCAAATTCTTCACAAGCTTCCGATACAATTTCGTCGACCCAGCTAAAAAGTCGCTGACCGTACCGTGAAGCCTCGGCCAGCGAAAACTTTTTAAACTGTTCTGGAAACGGATTAAAGCCCCAGTGTCGATCTAAACCTGTAAACAAGCGCAGCGCCTCATTTCCGAAAGCAGGGTTCGTTTCAGTAAGCGTAAAGTAATGGCCATAGAATGTGCGAAGCATCTCGCTCCCGTTCGACGTGATCTCATTTTTCAAGTACAGCGTCATTTCGGCGGCCGAAAAATTTTGACTGGATAATTTGTACCAGGCGTTGACCTGTAGAACTGTTTCAAATCCGAGTTGAAAAAGCTTTTGAATAAACGTTAATCGTTCTTCCTGCAATGGTTCTAACTCAATGGCATTCTGAAAACCAAGAAGCTGGTTAAGTTTTTCAGTTCCATCGTACTGCGATATTCTTGCGGTGAGCACTGTTACATCGGATAGCATCAATGTATCCCATGCGCCATCTTTGTTTCCGTTCAGACTATAATAGTCGAGGACAGAGGCGACTGCTGCACTGTACGAGAGCAATTTCTTAGAGTCTCTTTCGTCAACGGAAAAGTAATTGGGTTGTAAAGCAGCTGGTGTTTGTTCTCCCTGAACAGTTCCTTTAAGCAAACGCAATATGTTGATTGACTTGCTCAAGCAGATTCAATAAGGTTAGTGCCTTCGATGATGTGAAATGGGAATACAAAATTTCTCCTGCTGTTACTTGTTCGAATAACGTAGCCGACGCTGACAACAAGTCTACTTTGGTCTGATGGATCGGGAGTAACTGTTATTTCTGAAAGTTTAACACGCGGCTCGTACAGGAGAATTGCGTTTTTTACTGTGTCCTGAATTGAACTATACAGATCGCCATCGGAGCCATCAAACACCAGTGAACGCAGCACGGTGCCATAATTTTCATTCATTAATCGCTCGCCGCATTGCGTTGAAAATAAAACCGAAAGACACTCTCTTATATTTTGATCGTCGCTCGACAACAAAACCGAATTCATGTCCCGTACAAACGCTGGTGGAAATGTCCAACCCTGACCTAAAAATGATTTTGCCTTTTTCATTCTGTTATTTTTATCCACCTATCATTACTGTTGGCGCTCCGAGCATGATTGTTCCACCGTGTGCAGTGGTGTCGCCCATTCGTGCAGCTGGCATTCCTCCGATCATCACGGAAGAAGAACCTTTCACAATCGTATCCGGCGGTCCTACGCAAACAAGCATATCTCCTACTCTTGCTGCGGGCAAACTAACAATCAGAACATTCGGTTGACCAGGTCCGACAACAGGTCCACCGACATGTGGAATTGGTGGCAAGCCTGGAGTTACCATCGGGCACTGATGAAAATCTGTAAGTCGCGCAGCTGGAGGCATATTGCTTTTGTTATTGGATGTTTTTAATTTTTCAATTGATCATTACTATTGCTCCCTGCACTTTTACTTCGCCCGAGGCTGTCAGCTGTGCTGAGAGATTACCTTGGGCCTTGTACGACAACTGAGCTTCATTCGAAATATTCATCGCTTGTGCAGTGAGATCGCCACCGGAGACTTTTATCGTTGTCCCTGTGGTCGACTCCAGCGTCATCGTAGTTGCAGCCTTGATCGTGACCGCGGAAGCGCTGCTGATGTCTATTCCACTGGAAGACATTTTTATCGTGTTGCCGTTCTGGTCTGATAATTTTATGCTCTTGTCTTCATCGCTGAAGACAATCTGATTGTTGCCGGGAGTCGTTATCGTAATGATTTTCTTATCCTCCTGAAATTCCATTTTCATTTTGGTTCGCGTAACCAATGCCTTGGTGTTATTTTGTTCATCGGGCGTGAATGCTGGAGCACGACTACTGCTGTATAGCGAACCCAGTATCACAGGAAATCGAGGATCATCATTGAAGAAGCCAACAATAACTTCATCGTTTACTTCGGGATAAAAGAATGAACCGAAAGAAGACGATGCGTAGAAATTTCCTAAGCGCGCCCACACACCATCGCCACCTACTCCCACCATGGGCAAGTCAATCTTCACTCTTAGTTCCTTGTCGGGATCAGCATTAATTTGCTTCACGATCCCAACTTGCAGCCCCTGAATTCCCGGAAGCAAGCCTGAAGCCATGGGCGCTTCTACTTTCATTTCTGAAACCACCCAATCAGGCGAAAGCCCCATTGTTACTGTGGTGATCCAGTTTCCGTCCAGCAACTCCTGCTTTACGCCAGAGACAAATCCTTTTCCATTGAATTTCTTTCCCAGACCTTTCAATTCGAGCAATACTCCTGGCTGCACACTATTGCTGCCTTGGAATTTAATGGTGCCGCGCATCTTAGTATATTTTGATTTGGCAGCTTTAGCTTTTGCCCAACTGGTAAGCGCATCCTTTTCAATGAATGCTCCGCTTTGAAGATCGAAGGAAGAGAGATTCAACACTCCAGCCAGTTTATCTGTCAATAAGCTGCCTGAACCAAAATTGGAAGGTTGTTGTGTGGATGACACCACGGACTGGCTCTTGATGTCCCATGAAGAAGCCTTGATTGACTTGAACTGATTTTCGGCGTCAATCTCTCCCTCAAACTCGAAAACGTCTACACCGTATGTGAGTGTTAGTGCTTCCGAGGTAATACTATCCGGTTGTTTCACGCTCACGGTTCCATTGTTAACGAACACGATCATCCCATTTGCATCGGCTCTCGCTAGCATAAAATCCCAATCGGTGGCATAGTACTGAATGACTTCTTTTAGTTGTGGGGATGTTGATGCTACATCTGCCGAAAGGCCAGCGTTTCCAATCAATGTAGAGATAACATTGCTGTCAGTAGTGTTGGTGTAGTAGGCATTCATCCGCGTCTTGGTCATTTTTACTGCCGAGTCTTTACACACAACCCTCAATACGGGTCCGTCTACTCTGCTCACGTGAATGCTGTGTTTAACGATGATGCCCTGAAAGATTGATTGGTTGGTATTTTCATAGCCAGCCATTACCACTACTTTGTTGCCGGGTTCGAATATGCTTCCGTCACTGATTGGGAAATCTTCTGTGTCTGGGCACCCATCGAGGATCTCGATCTCGCAATAGGGAATTTTATTTACGCTTGCATCAACTAAAATTGAAAGCACGTTATAAGTGCTGTCGATAGTTTGCCCGTTCACCTTTACCGTGTAGGTAAGCAAGTCACAATTGGGAACAACAGGTGAGGCAGCCATAGTTATAGTTATATCAATGGTGGAAAATAGATTGTTGTTCCGGGACGCAGGTATCTGAAATTTTCGAGATTGTTGTACGCAGCCACCTTCAGATAATGACTACTATCTCCATAAATTTTTGACGATAGCGCAGGAAGAGTGTCCCCTGCTTTCACAATCCATTCGTGCGTCATGTCGGGTGAACCATTGTCGGCAGTGGCAGCGTTCTGAGTCGGGTTCTGGTATTCTTTAAAACTAACGGAAGCCTTTGCGCGTAATGGAGAGCCATCCACCTTGAAGAGCGTGTAACTAAAACTAAGCGAGGTAAGCTGACATTTGAAATTCATTCCCTTACCCCAGATCAGTTTTATGTAATTAGGTTTGTGAATATCTCCATTGTAGTCATACACAACCTTTTTAAAACTGGCGATGTCAGCCGAGACGTCTGTGCGGCTGGATGACAAGATTCCTGTTCCGTCAAAAAGCAATTCGAAATTGAGACCTTGGGGAGTCGATTTTTTGTATTTGATACTTGCGTTCGGTGTTCCTAATCCCTGTTCGTCATTGAAAGAGATCTCGTAATTTTGCGTGTACTTATCCGGGTTGATCAACGCCCGATATGACCCCGTGGTGGAACTAAACGAGTTGTCTTTGTAGCCTTTGATAGTGAGGTATTGCAATGACATATTATCGCTCCGCTTTTTTATTTAGTCTCCTGAGTATTTTTTCCACGCACCGTTCAATAATCTCCTTTTCATTGATCTTCATATCCTTCGCCTGCGTTCTCTTCGCGCCAGGCTCATCTGTTACATGCATGCGGATAACCAGCTCTCTTATTTCGATCGGCATCAGGAATTCTTTTTGAAATAGTTATAGGCAAATTCAAGTGTCTCAATCGCGTAGGCATTTTCCATCGACTTAAATTCGGATATTCCCCACTTCACCGGATAAGCGTTAAGGAAATCCCAGCTTACCATGGGCTTGCCATCTTTACCTAACAATTTCACAGTTATAGTTTTAGGTGATATGGCTTTGATAAGCCCTCCACCAATTGTTTCGTTGCACCATTTTGCCAGATCAGAGCTGGTTGTAATGAAGCCACGCTTTAATAAGAGATTTCCATATTTTATCTGACCTGGCAGTTTGTACTTAAATCTGTTTTCACCACCACACGCAACTTCTTCAGTCTCCATATCTGCGGTGATACCCGACACTTCCTGGAATGCAGCATCGGTCTGACTGGAGATGCCACTGAAGCTAAGAGCAAAATAAAATGAAGCCGGTGGATAGAAGACTGCCATTTAGCGCGAGGATTATGAACCGTTCTTAATCGTTATTCCTTCGTGCACGATCTCGATCGTATCAATTGCCACTTCGTTGCCGTCCGATTTAAGATCAGTGCTGCTGATCTTGGTGGGCCATGCGTTGTTCAACGTCCAGGTCACTACAGTTCCGCCAGCCTGATCGAGCAGTTTAATGACCACGGTCTGTCGTTGGATCGTATTCATTTTGATCTGGTTGTACCATGTCCAGAAGATATTGTCGTTGGCGAAGACACCGCGCTTCATCGTAACATTACCGTACTTTGCAATGCCAGGCATTTTCACCGTTGAAAATACCTTACTGTTCGAATCACGGTATTCGATAACCTGAGTTTCAGCTTCCAATCCGGAAACCTCTTGAAATGAAATGTTGGTTTTTACTGTGCCCCAATCTACAGAGAACCGAAATTTCGGCATGGGCCAGGGTGTGCCTTGTGCTGTTCCATTATTTGCCATGTTCTTAAGCTTTTATTTTTTTAATTGATATTTCTGACTTATGATTTAGCTAACTCCTGCTCTACCGTTACCACGATAAATTCGGCAGGGTGTACTACTGCAAGCAATACTGTGGTGCGCAGATATCCGTCAAGAAGATCCTGAGGAGTCATTGTTGAGCCAAGGCCGATCTGCACTGTAAATGCGTCTTCAGGCTTTGCTCCCTGCAAGGCGCCTTCGTTCCAAACATTTGTAAGAAAATTCTCCAGCATACTCTTGATCGTAACCCACGTGTTGGAATCATTTGGAGCAAACACATACGCGCGCAATGCATCCTTAACAGATTGCTCGATCATGGTTACGGTTCTTCGTATGTTGATATAGCGCCAGTCCTGGCTGTTGCCGTTGAGTGTTCTTGCGCCCCAAACTAAAACGCCCTGGCCATTGAAAAAGCGAAAAGCATTGACAGATTTTCCACTCACGGCGTCAACGTTAAGTCCGGCCTGATCATCATCATCCAGTTGAATGGTCAAATCCGTTACGCCTACAGGAGAAACGTTAGCGGGCGCCACCCAAACTCCGCGTGATGAATCCACATAACTATAAACTCCTGCCACCACTCCGCTGGGTGGTAATGTGTTCACCTTGTCCTGAATGATGGTCAGGATCTGAGTGTACGTTTTGCTGGCCATCATCAAAGCCTGATTATTCTGAGTGACTGTTAATGAGTTGCCCGCTTTAATTGAATTGAGAATTGAAACCGCAGCAGGATTAGGTGCAGTCGCCGGATTAAGTATATCCATCAGCACGGAAATATCTCCGATGTTGGTATAATCAATCTGATCGATGGATGTAGCTGTTGTTTTTAAAAAAGGATAGTATGCTGCTCCGTATTTTAATCCATTGTTGCCAGTCCAGTTTCTGAAATTGTCAATGTCCTTCGTCCATAAAATCGGATCTGGGGCTCTTCCACCTTTCACATCGATAATGGCCATGTAGGTTTGCATCACAGTACTCTGCAGGAGCATATCTTCCAGCAGCGTTTGATAGTCTGCATTGCTGAGCAGGGTAGACTCAGGGGTTACATACATGGTCACTTCATCAATCTTCTTCAAGGCCAGCAGCGCAGTTTGATAATCCGCCAATTTCACACTCATATTTGAGATCTCGTCTCCGGGATTGATGGGTGTATTGGTAGCGGGACCATAGGGGCCGAGCGAAACGATATATGCTACACTGCCTCCATTTTGAAAAAACATCTTTATACTATTGTATAAATAGTAGATGGTTCCCGGATCGGGTTCAATGGTGTATATATCCCCGCCAAAAGAATAATACTCTCCGACTACAGGTGCTTTTTTCTGTTTCGTGAGATAATACGTTGGAGAATACTGTTTTGCCAATGAAGGATTGCAGAAAAACGCGACGAACTGGTTCATCGAAGTAATCCTCACAGGCTTCATCGTATATGACTTTCCTTCATACGATGCGTTTGGAGTATACCCGATGAATGCAGGAACCGCAGTAGCTACCTGTACAACGGAGTTTGGAAAAGCATTTACTTCATCGATGTAAACACCCGGTGTTGCTAAGTTTGTAATCATAATTGTTCAATGGTTTTTTTATCTTTTTTAAGGCCAGTAATAGAATCACGATCTTTTTCCGGAGCTATTTCCCTGATGGCAGGAACATCTTCCATCGAGTCATCCTGAAATGAGAGAAGTCTTACTTTGAAAAGCACCGATGGCATATATTTCGCCCCGAGTGCTCCCCACAGGCTATGCTCCTGATGATAACTGAGCTTCACTAATTCAAACGCCAGCTCTTGAATGTTTGAATCGAGATGAGGTGTATTGGTTTTTGAAAAGAAATTTTTCTTCTGAAAAAAATAAATGGCTTCCGACAAAAATTTCAAGCCCTCATTATAATTGGATGACTCAAACACAGCGGTGATCAGTACATCCAGATTAAAATTGAAAGGCAAATTTTCAGTGAGGGTAAAACCATCTTCGACTTTATCTTTTTCTATGTACACTCGGCTAAACGGAAAGGATGTTTCATGCTCCAAATTGATGAGAGAAACAACTATTTTATTCAGGCAATCTTCCGGGATAGTTCCATCCTGATTAAGAATGGTGTTGAGCACTGCAGCCTTCTGCGTTTTCAACATGAATCTTCTGATCAGGTAATCATTCAATTCCTTTGTGACACTATTTAATGCCTGATATATGATCATGTTACAAGTGGGGTTGGCCTTGCTTTCGTGAGACAAAAATGTATGCTACGGCTGCGTTATGCGAGAGGAGAAGTACCCGATTGCGAAATCGGGTACTTCTACCTGATACAGGTGTTAATAAGAGTGCAGAAACCAGATATTTCTACCTGATTTTCAGCGATCATTAAAACAAATTCGTCTTTCGATTTTTAGTTTCGAAAAAAATTGACGATTTAAAGATGTGGGAATTGGCGAGAAAAGTTTTTTTAGAATGATACTGTGGACCTTGTTGTGATAAAACGAATCCGTTTAGAGTTCCGTGGGTGGAGTTTTTTACTTCAGAGATTCAAAGTGTAAAAGGGGCGTAATAAAGTGCGAACCAAATTCATTTTTGATTTCTGGCATCCTCGCGCCTTTGTTGCAAAAAATATGCAGGATCAGATCTTAACGATATTGTTTTTAACTGCATAGATCACCAGACCTGCTACATTTTTTGCGCCTGTCTTTTCCAACAGGCTCATACGGTGACCATTCACCGTTTTTACACTAATGAAAAGCTTCTCCCCGATTTCTTCAGCAGTAAGCTGCTGACAAACCAAAGCGAGTACTTCCGCTTCGCGGCGAGTAAGTAATAAGCCCGGGAATTCCTGCTTCTGTTGGTTTTTTTTGTCTGGTTTCCGCTGGAGAGCCTTCAAAGCTCGTTGATTGATATACGTGCCTCGCGTATGAACAGTGCAAATAGCATCATATACTTCTCTGGGATCGCTGTCCTTAACGAGATAACCGTGGGCACCGTGTTCGATTGCCTGCACGATAAAATTTTCGTCGTCATGCACTGAAAGAATAATGATCTTCATATCTGGGAATGCCGCCCGCAACGCTATCGTGGTTTCTTTACCGCTGAACTCAGTACCATTCTGCGATGGCAGAGAGAAATCAACCAGCATCACATCCGGCACACGCGAAGAGGCATTCAGCTTTTCGACAACCGTATAGCCTTCCTGCGACTCAAAAACAACCTCAATATTTTTCCAGGATGAAAGGATTGCTTTCATACCCTGCAGAAAAAGCAATTGGTCCTCCACAAGGCCTACCCTTGTTACTGTTTCATGTTCATTGTTCATTGTTTTGGAAAGATATCCCGGAAATGTAAGTCAGCAATTCAAAGAGATTTTATTTCAAAATATTCTTCATTTACGGTTGTCAGTGCCGGCACAACAACAGAAGCATTGAAACCTCTCTCTGTGCCATTGCTCGTTTGTAACGTGGCGCCTATTGAATTCGCCCTGGCCTCCATGCTTCGCATCCCAAGTCCGCTTTGCATCTTCTCCTCTGCCAGCCCCTTTCCGTTATCGCGATAGCAAAAGACTATCTTTTCACTGTCTTGTTCCAGTGAGATATCAATTTCAGTTGCGCCGGAATGCTTGATCGTATTGTGGATCATCTCCATACATATACGATAGAGCGAGAGCTCCACGGACCGGGATATATTATCAAGTTCATCAGGAGAAACAAAACGTATGGCAATATTATCCGTGCCGTTCAATTGATCGCAGACGCCTGTAATGGTTTTTATCAGGCCGAACTGTTCGAGCTGAGCCGGCATCAGCTCATGACTCAGTTTGCGCATCGAAGCCAGTATAGCTTCAGTAGTTGTGCGTACTTGCTTCAGAGAGGCAGCAAGGGCCGTGTCAGATACCTGTTGTTGTTCTATCTGAATAAGCTGCATGCGCGCAATTGCCAGAGCCGCTCCCAGCTCATCGTGCATATCCTGGGCAATACGTTTGCGTTCTCTCTCCTGCCCTTCGATGCTCGACTTCAGCAAACCCTGCTGGTAAATGTTCTTGAGCTCTTCCTGCGCGAGCATCTGCTGATAGAGATTTTTTCTGAAATGCTGATACATGAGAATCACGCCGATGGCAATGATGAATATGATGCCTGCGACGGGCAAAAGTGTTGTGAGAAAATTAACCTCCTGGGTGGGTGTCATATCTTCTCCAAAAATAAAAAGTTCCTGCACTTGTTCTATACATCACAGCTAACGGTTTGCAGGCCGATACCACAATCCGACAAAAAAGCAACCATACATTATGTTTGAAAATAACGCGTGAATCACCCAAGTAAGGCTTAAAAGCGGTGAAGGAAAGAACGATGTTATCAGCTCACCGAAATAAAATATCAAAATACTGGACGAATAATACAGAAACAGGCCTGAGTTGATCCAATTAAGGCTTTTAATAAGGCCGGCCCGGCTTTTTTTTACAATGTCATCCATTAAAACCATATAAGTGGTCAGCGATAGGATAATGATCAGTACAGACTCGACCGTAAGCGCGTATGAGTTGAACGTAAAGATATCCTGGATGAAAATGGAGTTGATGATGGTAAAGGTGAGAAAGGAAAAAAGTATTGTACGCAGTATGCTTGCCTTAATAAAGCCTTTTAAAACTTTCTCATAAAACAATGCGATGCACACAAAACCTGTTGCCACATACAAGTGCAGAAGCGGCATATTATTCATGCTGAGAAACCAATATGTTTTGGAAGTGAGCTCAATAAACACGGAGAGAAAGACGAAACGTGCAAATACCCTGAGCTCATCAACCATGTTTCCGTAAACAAAAACCGTATAAGCCGCGACTGCAACTGTTGGGACAGAAGAAAACAAAATGAATGCAAAAACTGCCTCGTGCATCTTATTGCTCGCCAAGAAGTGGGCTATCCGATGGGCAGGAGTTTGGACAAGGGCCAGTGAAATCCATAACATACTCTCCTTCCTGTACTGTGAGGCCAGCGCCATCATCTATGCCATCGGCCTTTCGGTGACTGTAACGTCCCTTTAGTATGATATCTTTTCCAGCAAGGTGCTTGTCAATGTCAGCACTGTCAACGGGAGTTAAAAAAGCTCTGAACTTGTTATTGAAGTCAAGGCCGAGGTAGATGCGAGCGTACTCATACTTGACTTTTTGATTTGATTGCACGCCCAATGCTTCAAGAAGATCTTCAGCACGTATGGTGAAAGCCTGGATTGGAGGCTCTTTAAAGTATCGCTTAGTACTGTCACTATAATTTTTAATGTATATAGCAGCAGAGTCCAGGGATATCGCATACGATGCGATGTTGTCTGTTGGTGTTTCGTTGTTTGATTCCTTTTGTGTGCATGACATAGCGACGCAAAGACCGATGAACAAATACAAACTGGTTTTCATAATAATAGAATTGAGGTTTGGTGAGGTTATAAAAACAAGAGTAAAGAATTAGAGGAGAACACGAAAGGGATTAGCTGCAAAACAGTTAAAAATACCTGCAAAAACCAGTAGATGTACCAGTGTGTCCCTCCCCGACCCTGTTGCTGCAGCGCTTTTGCCAGAGACCACCGTGATTCAACGTGTGGGCATTCAATTCTTCGAGAAGGTTGGGGTGAAGTATTCACTGATCAGTGCAGGGATCCTGCACAAACGCTTTTGATACTATCAGCTTTGCTTTTTTACATTAAATGTTACTAAGAAGTAGACACTTCTAAATATCTGATACGTAGGTTATCGCTCTATTCGCTTCTTAGGCTGTTCACCGGATTCGCCAGGGCGGCTTTGACTGCCTGAAAGCTTACCGTTGCCAGTGTTATCACCAGTGCTCCTCCAGATGCCGCGGCGAAGATCCACCATGCGATCTCCGTACGGTAGTCATATCCGCTTATTCCCTTGTAAAGAAAATAATATGACGTGGGCACTGCGATGATACAAGCCACGATAATCAATATTACAAATTCACCCGAGAGCATTCGGCACAATGTTGCAACAGATGCGCCCAATACTTTCCTTATACCAACTTCCTTTGTGCGCTGTTCTGCCACAAACGATGCAAGCCCGAATAGCCCCAAGCAACTGATGATGATTGCAAGTGTAGTGAACACGATGGCAAGTCTTCCGATGTTGTCTTCGGTGGAGAACTTAGTGGCATACTCCTGTGATGCAAATTTATAATCAAAAGGACTATCAGGAATCACTTTCTTAAACGTTGCTTCTATTTTCGGTAATGCTTCGGCAGTGCTGATAGCTGGATTGATCCGCAAGTACATCCACCCGGCCCCGCCCATATTAAGATAAATAGCGGGTCGCACAGGTTCGAATGGAGAGTTCATCACCATGTCGTGAATGACTCCTACAATGTGAAAATCTTTGTCCATATTCCACGCTAGGTTTGTCCAATGCACGGTTTCTCCCACGGGGTGTTCAAGCTTCATTTGTTTAGCAGCAGACTCATTGATGATGATCCCGGAAGAATCGCTGGCGATGTCACGGGAAAACGTCCTTCCATCGATTATAGTCCATCCAACGGTCGTTCCGAAATCGGCGGAGACGTTCAACGTGCTGAAACTATTATCAGCCAGCGGGTCAAATCCTTTCCAGCTAAAACCACCATTGCCTGACCAGGTTGTAGTGATCGGCCCTCCTGCGTCTGCAATTTCTATTACTGATCCTGAGCTCTTGAGTTCAGTGCGAAGGGTTTCAAATTTTTCATAGAACGCTTTACCTTTCTTTTGCATCATCAACAATCCTTCACGCGAATATCCCACGGGACGGTCTTTTACAAACATCAGTTGGTGATAGATGACGCCCGTGGAAGCGATGAGCATGATGGATACAGTAAACTGCAGGACCACCAGTACTTTGCGAGGCAGCGAAGCCATACGACCAGCGCGGTATGGGCCCTTTAAAATTTTCAGCGGATTGAATGACGACAGGTAAAGCGCAGGATAGCTTCCGGCTAGCATTCCTGTGACAAAGAGAAACACAGCACTAAGAATCCAGAATGATGGAGTCTGCCACGGAAGTTGCAAGGCTTTTTGTGAGATGGTGTTGAACCAGGGAAGAGCCACAAATACCATCAGCAAGGAGAAACAAAAGGAGATAATGACTACGAGAAATGACTCGGCAAAAAACTGGGCGATGAGTTGTCTGCGATCTGAACCGAGGGTTTTACGAACTCCCACTTCTTTCGCTCTTTTTTCGGAACGAGCGGTGCTGAGGTTCATGAAATTGATACAGGCGAGCAATAACACAAATACACCGATCGATCCGATGAACCAAACGAGTTGGATTGGTCCATTCTGTAAAACGCCTTCCTTGTAATCGGAATACAAATGCCAACGACTCATGGGATTAAGATGAACTTCGGGATTATATTTTAACCAATCTTGCATGTAATCCAGGTTGCGTGTTGCTTTGATTTCCAGGTCCCTGATGGTGGCATCTACGCTTTCGAAATTTGCCGTGGGTTGTATCTGAACATAGATTTGAAAAAAGTGATTTTGCCATCCCTGATCCTTTACCCAGGGGTGGTCCAGGAGATAAGCTTCCCAGGGACGGGCGAACTGAAGACCATACAGATCCGAGTTCTTTGGAAAATCCTCAAAAACACCAGAGATCGTGACCTCCTTCTCGTTGTTAATCTTCACCGTCTTTCCCACAGGATCACCCGCGCCAAACAATGCATCCGCAGTGGACGCCGAGACCATGATCGATTGAACATCTTTCAATCCCGCACGGGTACCATATATCATCTTCCAGGTGAACATTTCAGGACCATCTTCCCCGATGTTGGTTCCAGTCTTTGAGATTTTCTTGTCATCAATAGAAAGGATCGCATCGTACTTTCCTTGTCGCGGCACGACATACTTGAAATTCATACCATAGGTAGTCTGAAGTTCATGGAGCATGGGGTACTGAAGGTAATCTTGACCTGAATAATGTTTTCCCTGAAAACTGCCGGCTTTCATCACCTGTGCAATCTGATCGTAGTTATCGTGGTACTTGTTGAACGTCAATTCATCATGCACCCAAAGACCAATGATAAGTGCGACAGCCATGCCCAGGGCAAGTCCACCGATGTTGATAAATGAATAACCTTTTGTTTTAACAAGGTTTCTCCAGGCGATAGTAAAATAGTTTTTGAACATTCCTGAGTTGTTTGATGTGGATTGGGGAGATGAAACGTAATGTGTTTCTGATCACCCACTTAATGTACTCGCCCAACTGGCAAAGGTTGCATCTCTGACGCAGGAAAATTTGAGAGGGTTACCAGTGATCACAATGTATTGGAATCTTTCTCAAAATATTTTCGTGGTGAAGACGGAAGCGTAATCGTTACCGTTTTCCACCAGCATCATAAACCTGAATAAGCACTTGTGATTCAGATATTTATTATCTTAGAATTTAATGCTTAGTTGACCAATTCTAAATGGAATCCGATCTTTCTCTGACTTGTCCTTCAGGGTTCACGATCCCGAAAATTTTATCATTAATTCACCAGTATTAAAATACACGCCCGGTTGTCAGCGAGGTGCGCAAAAAAGCCGTCTAGTAATTAGCTCAGGTTTCAAAACAAATGAACAATGGTATCTCTCAAAAAATGTATGTGTTTCTCGCTCCTTTTGTATTTCTGCATTTCCGGCTACAGTCAGCCTTTGCAAACAACAAACAAAGCGGAGCGCGTTGCATGGTTTCAGGATCTTGGCTTTGGCATGTTCATTCACTGGAATGTCGATGTGTCTTTAGGTGTTGTGATCAGCCACTCCCTGGCAGGTGCATCGGACGAGTATGTTGAGAAATACATCAAAGAATTGCCTCCGTTGTTTAATCCCAAAAAATTCAACCCTGAAGATTGGGCGAAGCTGGCCAGGATTGCCGGGATGAAATACGTGGTATTCACTACAAAACATCATTCAGGCTTTTGCATGTTCAACACGAAGACGACTCCGTTCAATGTGATGAATACACCATTCAAGCGCGACATCACCAAAGAAGTGATCGAGGCCTTCCGCAAAGAAGGCATTGCTATCGGGCTTTACTTCTCGCCCGAAGACTTTTACTATTTGCATCAGCAAAAGGTGCCGATCGGCAGACGACAGCATCCGCAGCATTTTCCTGTGAACAACTCCGGGCTGATGGAGTACGACAAAAAACAATTACAGGAACTGTTTACCAATTACGGCAAGATCGATATACTCTTTATTGACGGACCCGGTGACGGACTCCGTGAGTTTGCCTGGAAGCTCAATCCCGATGTGGTGATCACGCGTGATGTGATGACTACGCCTGAACAAAATACACCTGATAAACCATTGCCGCGTCCGTGGGAAGCTTGCTATACGATGGGCACCGACTGGCAGTACAAGCCGACCAATGATCCGCAGAAAAGCGGAACGGAGATCATCAACGAGCTCATCGAGATCCGCGCCAAAGGAGGAAATTTTTTGTTGAATGTTGGGCCCAAAGCTGATGGTGAGATCCAAATAGAACAACAGGCATTGCTGCAGGAAATCGGCCTTTGGAATTTTGCCAACGGTGAGTCTATTTATAAAGTAAAACCGTTACCGGTGATCGGTGAACAGAATGTGCTCTATACACAATCGAATGATAACAAGTACATATATGCGCACGTGCTTCGTCAAAGCGCTGATGACTGGAAGTTTGGTGAACGCAAGGCTTTCGTCTTCACACATCTTCAGGGAAGCGAAAATACGAAAGTCAATGTGGTGGGATACAAAAGTGAACTTGTCGAATACCAGGAAAACTTCGATGCA
This sequence comes from uncultured Chryseosolibacter sp., assembly GCA_967728665.1. GTDB lineage: Bacteria > Bacteroidota > Bacteroidia > Cytophagales > Cyclobacteriaceae > Chryseosolibacter. The sequence goes on from CBQWHS010000001.1 coordinate 28,207, forward strand.
AAATTATACGTCTCTCCTACTCCGATAGGTTTGGTTGTTAGCGCAGTCAACGGCCAACGTTTTTACACGAACAGACGCTGGCCCAATGCCGTAGTGCTGAGAATTGAAAATGCTACATTCCGCGAGAGCGGCTCAGCAAAAGAACTGATGGACGTAGAAAAGTAAACCAGGTTCTTCATCGCCACTGGTAAATTTAAAGTGTCGTCGGAAACACGATAATGACTGCCAAACGGTCTTACGCATATCTTTATCAATCGGCCATATTTTATTAGCTTGGCGCTAAACAATAAACCTCTTCATGAAACTCTTTATCTTGATTTTTTTCATCTGCGCTTCGCTTCTTTCCCTAGCGCAAACCAAGTGGGATTCAGTTCAAGTAACATCTGAAAAAATTACCGACAACATTTACATGCTCAAGGGATCGGGAGGAAATATTGGAGTAATTACCGGTCCAGATGGCATTGTAATGATCGATGATCAGTTTCTTCCCCTTTCGACAAAAATTAAGGATGCCATTCAGGCACTGGATAATAATCCTATTCGTTTTACGATCAACACTCATATCCACGGCGACCATTCGGGTAGCAACGAATTTTTCAAGCGGTTGGGATCCGCTATTGTTGCACATGATGCAGTGCGGGAAAGGATGATGAAAGAACGAGTGGTGGATAAAGCCCAAAATCAGACCACACCTCCGCGCGATAAGGACGCGTGGCCAGCAGTGACATTTTCGGACAAACTGAATCTTCACCTGAATGGGCAGGATATCGAACTCATTCATTTTGGCGCAGCCCACACAGACGGTGATGTGATCATTCACTTTAGTCAGGCTAATGTATTTCACATGGGCGATGTTTTTGTAACCTACGGATATCCTTACATCGACGACTCCAATGGGGGCAACATCAACGGGATGATCGCTACACTCGACAAAGCAATGGCTTTAATGGATGACAATTCAAGAATAATTCCCGGACACGGCAACCTTTGCAGCAAAGTTGATGTAAAAAAATACAGGGACAGGCTTGCAAACATCCGCGACCAGGTGGCGGCTGCCTTGAAGAAGGGAAAAAAGGTTGAGGAAATCACAGGCCTTGGTATCACAAATCCATACGATGAAGAATGGGGCAAAGGAGGTATCAAAGGGAGAGATTTTGTGCTTGTAGTAGCGGAGGGTCTTAATGCAGGCGCAAGAAAAAAGTAAGATCGAATTCAAGCGAGTTGTAATTTTATACTACATCGATCGATCCTTGACACAGCTCTTCTCAGACAACACCCACGAAAAATTGAATAGTTAAAAATGATAATTGGAACGAGCGCGTAATCTTCCTTCGCCAACAGCAACACGGTTGATAACTATAACGCACGTTAAGTTATTGATGACGCTTCGCATCATTTCCCGATCTTATAGCACACCGACAATCGTTTGTAAGAGTTGGTGCCGCGGGAAATTCGGCTGATTACAAACATCGACTCTGGTGAGCGTTTCCAAATCCATGCGCCTACTTATACTCAAGAGGCCGATAGATTTTCCAGGTACCATCGATGTAAATGAGATTTAGCTTTAGTCGAATTACAGACTTCGATTCGTTTTCAAAGCCGAGCACTAAAATAGGCTCTGAAAAAAATAGGTTTGTTTTGCTCGGAGACGGAGTGACATCTCCATATTCGATGGATAAGATTTTAACTACCTTATTTCCGGCATGTTTTCTTCGCAGTCTACCAACGATCCATTTGTAATTCGCAGGAAGATTAAAGAATTCTACAACGCCTTTGGCATATTCAACCAGTTGCTTATCGCAGATTTGACTGCCTAAAAGTTCTTTATGCAGGGCTGTACCTTTCTTGCTAACAACGTACTCCCGGTATGCCAGGTAGCGTTCAAAAAAACTCTCTGTTAGCGGATGTTGCATATCCTTGATTGCTTTATGCACTTCTTTTAAAGTTGTTTCGTCCGATGTGTGAATTTGTACCAGGTCTTTTTCGCGAAGAAGTACTCTATTGTTTCTCACAAAGTAGCAATCAAAAGTATAGTCGCCGAGGAGGTCTACAAAGGTTTGATCTTTTTTACCAACTTCCAGCAGTGTATATACAAGCGCACCGCTCTTTTCGTTGCCATAGAGAAGTCTCACTTGGTCAGCTACCTCCTTGTAAGTAAAAAGCATGCTTAAATCAGTGGTATCAGCGCTGTTCAATTTGCCGACAAAATTCTCAATGAATACCTTCAGTTTTTGTTCAGCAGGTTGAGAGAGAACTAGTGTTGAAAGAAGCAATTGAAAAACCAGCAGTGGGATTACGCGCATTCGTAATTTTATTATTTGGAAGGTGCAAAATATGGATATTACAAAAGATTACAAGTTGCACACAAAGGCTTCAACCTCGATTGCGTCTCCGTAAATATTACCCTAAATTTTTCTGCACTTCATTCAAAAGAGAAAAGGTGGGCATTCTTAAAATGACTAAAACAGTAACTCAGTCACAGGAATGCCCTGCTTAACGTTTATAATCTAGTAGCCGCTTTTACAATGTTGGAACAACTGTTCAGTTCTTAAACAGAAGTGGTGCAAGCTCATACAAACTACGTCTCCAGGTCTGAAACTCATGCGCTGTACCTTCCGAGATATAAGCAACAGCATTGAAACCTGCTTCCTTAAGTGCTGTAGTAGCACTCTTAACGCCATCTGGCCTTTCTTTGCTGCCACAACTCAGGAAGATGAGCTTTACCTTCGATTTATCTTTAATATCCTCTGGTTTATACGTGCCACCGCTAAGAAGCGCGTAATGGGAAAAGACTTCGGGTTTGTTAATTGTAATCATGCGCGTCTCCATGCCTCCCATGGAGAGTCCGCCCATAGCACGATGAGGTTGATCAGCTATCGTACGGAAGTTTGCATCAACATAAGGGATCAGTTCATCTACCACTACCGTCTGGAATTGAGTGATGTCGAAATTCCTGATGCCTCCGAACTTGATTTCATTCGTCATTCCATATGTCATAACAATGATGAAGGGTTTAATCTTCCCTTCAGCGATCATATTGTCCATGATCACATTGGCGCGCCCTTGATTAGTCCACGCCGTTTCATCCTCACCCCAGCCATGTTGTAAGTAAAGCACTGGATAACGACCTGATTGCTTTTTGTAATAATCCGGAGGAGTATACACAAACGCTCTGCGCGAGGTGTTGGTGCTCTTCGATGGGAAAAGAATCTGTTGCACATTGCCGTGAGGAACATCTTTTAGCGCGTAGAAGTCCTGATCATGCGCCGGTATTTCTATTCCACTCTCCCATCGTACAGAACCATAAAAATTCAACGCACCTGGGTCGTTAAACTTTCCACCATCAATTTTAACATTGTAATAATGAAAGCCTTCGTCCATTGGTCCTGCTGTAGTGCCCATCCATGAACCGTCATCCGTTTTCTGAAGTTTTGTGCCTCCTTTTCCTCCAAGGCCCAAGCTAACCCTCACGCTGTCCGCTGCGGGTGCAAGTATTTTGAATCTGGCATAGCCTTGTGAGTTGACCTGAGGATATTCCTGTCCGGGCTGATTAAGCGTAGAAGGCTTAAAGTCTTCTTTGATTGTTGACTCGTTGGTCTGTGCTAAACACAATGAGCCACAGACTGTCAATATTAGCACAATGGCAATTGAATAATGTTTCATGTTGTTTGGTGTTTGTTTCTAAGGAATAGTTTAACTGTTAGTTGATCGATTTTTTTTTGCTTTATAGCATTTTGAAAAACCTGGTGCGGAAACTTTGTTACTCCCGCCAATTACTTTTTTTTCTTTTGATTGCATAGCTGGAGTAATCGCTTAAGCCACCGTGTTTGTGAGGGTGCCTATGGGGTTGATGGTGATGTGTATTACATCGTTTTTCTGCAACGTAAAATTATTGCCGGGAACAATTCCGGTGCCGGTCATGAGCATGCTACCATAAGGAAAACTGCATTCACGATACAGGAAAGAAACAAGGTCCTCAAACTTTCTTACGATTTGGTTAATAGCGACATTCCCTTCAAATACAATTTTTTCTTCGCGAAGAATTGCAAGGCTGATAATCGTTTCGGGCGAAAGTGGTTTGTCGGTCACATAGATGCATGGCCCCAATGCCGTGGAGCCGTCATACGTTTTCGCCTGTGGAAGGTACAGCGGATTTTCGCCTTCTATACTCCGGGAACTCATGTCATTGCCAATAGTATAGCCAACTATCTTCCCGTTTTTTGTAACCACAAGCGTCAACTCAGGCTCGGGAACATTCCAGGTTGAATCCTTCCTTATCCTGACTTTGCCATGATGACCTACAACGCGGTGAGCTGTAGCTTTGAAAAATAATTCCGGTCTTTCCGCTTCATAAACACGCCCGTAAAAATCACCACCACCTGAATCCTTTGATTCCTCTTGTCTGCCTAGTTTGCTGCGATAATAAGTTACACCACTCGCCCAAACTTCCTGACTTTGGATCGGAGAAAGCAAATCGGTATTAACCAACGACGCTGCATGGTTATCTGGTTTTAGTTTGGAAATCGCAGACGTTATTTTTTGATGAAGTAAATCGTCATTGATGAACGTATCCCAGTTTTCATTTTTTAATGAGTAGAATAGGCCAGCATTCTCAACGACAATCGAAGACGGTGTTCTGAACAGACGCATTTTAATATTTAGTTTCTAATTGAATAGGAATTTATACACCGCGTATCACTCGAAAAAAGGAACTCCCGGTGCTGCATATTTTTTCATACCTTCTTCATTGACGTCTACGCCAATTCCAGGTTTTTCTAAAAGTGTAATGAACCCATTCTCGACTTGTGTTCCTTCGAACGTAACGATCTCTTTATACATAGGATCCTTATGGAAATAAATTTGCCATTCAAGAACCATGAAATTAGGAACGGACGCACAAACGTGGCATGATGCCATCGCGCCAAGGTAAGATGCTACCATGTGAGGCGCGAAAGGTACATAGTACAGATTTGCCAGGTTGGCGATGCGTTGGCCTTCTCCAAGTCCACCTGCTTTTTGAAGATCAGGCATAACAATATCTACAGCTCCGGTTTCGAGCATTTTTCTAAAACCATAAGCCAGATATATATTTTCGCCTGCACAGATCGGTGTGCTTGTCGAGTCGGAAATTATCTTGTAAGCATCAACGTTTTCTGCAGGGATTGGCTCCTCCAGCCACATGAGGTTCATGGGCTCCATTAGTTTTGCAACCTTTTGTCCAGTAGGTGCATCATATCTGCCGTGCATGTCGCAGCAAATATCAATGTTGGGTCCCACAGCTTCGCGTGCAGCTTTAACCTGGTCTACCATACGTTGTAATTCGCCCGGGCTTGCCGTCCAATTGTAGCGGTCATATTTGGCAGGATCAGTCGCCTGATCAAGGTCGAATTTGATTGCATTGAAACCCATTTTTTTAGCCTCAAGCGCTGCATCAGCAAAGTCCTTCGGCTGAGGCTGTCTGTTCTGATATAATGCGGTATCGCAATACACACGAATTTTATCTCTGAATTTTCCGCCGAGAAGCTGATAAACGGGAAGACCTAATGCTTTGCCTGCGACATCCCAAAGTGCAGTGTCGATAGCAGAAAGCGCAGCTATATACATGCCAGCTTGCGCGCCAGCAAACACACCTGACTTACGTATATCTTCAAAAAGTCTGTGAACATTCAAAGGGTTTTTCCCCTTTAATCCAAACTCAAATCGCTTGATAAGATGATAAGAACCTGCAACAGCATCGACTCCTTCACCGTAGCCAGTTATACCTTGATTCGTAGTGATTTTTACGAATAAGCTACCACCGTTTCTAGTAAAAGCACATTTAACGCTCTCGATTTTAAGATCAGCTGGTGCAGAAGACTTGGGAGTTCGATCTATAGCTGTCTCAAAAGTTTTTCCAAAAGTTGATGCGAGAGGAGCGAAGACTGCTCCTGCAGTGATTGCTTTCTTAAAAAAATCACGTCTTGATGATGAATTCATTGTATCTTATTTATTGGTTAAATTTTTTACCATGTGCGTTGTTTCAGGATTTCCTGTATCTGTTCTTTGGGAACAGGAAGTTCATTGATGTGAGCATTCAACCATTGTGAAAAATCTTTTTCTATATCGGCTGACCAGCGCGTATCTATCTGGCCCGCCGTATATTTTCCCTCCCTCAACCGTTGATGACCAAACATGTCTCTTAAGCGAACAATTTCTGAAGTGGTTACAACTCGCTCCGCTAAATGAGGAGGAACAAAAACAACGACACCCATCTTACCTAACACAACATCGCCCGGCATCACCGTAACGGTACGGATACGCGTAGGTCGGTTGATACCAACAATCATTGTAGTCAAGTCCCTGTTTGACCCCATTCCCGGATTGTGATAGGATGGATCATAACTCGTGTAGAAGGAAGTGAAACGGCCAATTTCTTTCAGGCCTTCTACATCCCTCAACGCACCGTCATAGACAATGCCGTTGCCTGTTTTTGCATAAATCGCATTGCCTACATTATCGCCGATAGTAGGTCCGTTTCTTTTTGCCCCGAACTGGTCTGCCACGTAGACATCACCTTTTACCAGCATTTCTACAGCCCAAACATTTTGAGCTCTTCTCCCCTGTTTTCTTCCGAGTGAATCAATTGCTTTCCACACATCAGGACGTCCGGGCATAAACGTGGCAGTCACTGCGCGGCCTACCAATACACTATCAGGATTAATGACTTCCCATCCCTCCGCGATCTGATACTTGTAACCAGCATTGCTCATGGTGGCCCATGCTTCTTCCACACTTACTGATTTCATTCTGCGCATAATGTTATCGGGTACTTTCGGCCTGCCATCGGGAAAGCGCTCGCCTTTCCATTCGGGCGTCAAAAGTTTCAGTTCATCAGGTGAAAGGGAGATAAGATTCTCGGTTGATATCTGCTGCGCTTTTAACACAAGGCAGCCCAGCAGAATCGCGCAGATAAAGAATAATCGTAAATAGGTTAACATACAGTTAGGAATTAGTAAAATTCAAGTTGTTTATGTGGTCTCGTCTTAATGCTAATGTTTCACTACTTCTTCGTCTACGGTATCCGAAAAGAAAAACTCCAGCCAAAAGAAATAAGAGTCTGGCCGTAAAGATTTCTGAAATTTGCATTGCCTTTAGTTAATGTTCACTGGTTACGCATGAGCAGCTCCCGTCAATCACGAAAAAGAAAGTGTTTGAGTGGACTGAGCGCCAACAGCGGTGTGATACTTTGAGTAAATCACATCGATGCTGGACGAGAATTTAAAAAACAAGCAACTTAAACGTGCCACCTTTTTTATAGGTGGTAAATGTCTATGGAAAAAATTGATGGTTTATAAAGCTGCTTTGTGATGTAAAAAGAACGTCAGCGATTCTAAGAATTTACTGACTGTTCTTTTTATCACGCTAAACCTAGTCTAAATTCAATCTTACACGGGGTGTCGTCCTCGCGCTCATGCTATCTCCGTTAGCAATTACTTATGCGATCTTCTATGTTAGTTTAGTTATAGATTTTTTTCCGTGCTTATGGTATGTCCCAAAATACTCTGCCTGTTAAATTATCACCGCCGATAGCATCAATTGCGGCAATATAATTCTGCGCATTTGACGAACCTTCAGCATCTGGATAAGACATGCGTCTGACAAAACCACCATTCAGTTTAGTGTTGTAAAGATTAGGGCTCAACGCTGGGTAGCCGCTTCTCCGGAAGTTGGCAAATGCTTCTGATCCATTTCTGAGATTCACTATCCAGTACTGTGTGTTGATTAACTTAAGTGCATCGGTCGCGTTGTAAGCAACTCCAGCTGTGGCGATGTAAGCGAGGAATTCTGCATTGGAAATAGCTGTCGTGCCAGGATAGAACGTGTACACATCCATATCCGCCTTGATTGCGTTTTCGTAATAAGTCTGAGCAGAACCACTGACCCAGCCTCGATAGGCTGCCTCTGCTAAGAGCAAAGAAGTTTGCGCGTAGGTAACATAGAAATCAGGGGCGGCAGGAGACGCCACTTTCCATACATTCATCTGTGAATAATTAAGACCTGTTCCGCGAGCACCCCTATAAGCACCTCCAGCCGCAAGCGTTACATTCGTTACGCCAATAGGAACACCAAACTGATTAGCTAAATTTGTATCCGGATTTGCTTCGTTTGAAACAGCGCCTGGATCTGTAAAAGTTGCCAGAATAAATTTTCCCCGTGGATCATTAGTTGTCTTCAGCTGATCTACAAATGGTGCGGCAGCATAATTAAAATGAGAGAAGTTTCTCAAGTTATTGTTTTCGGTTTGCGTATTTAATGTTCCATCGTATTTGACGAAAGCATTATCAGCATTTGAAGTCATGACGCCACCGGCAAATGCTTCTCCAACAATAGACTGAGCTTTAGAAGGATTAATTTTAGTATAACGCATTCCCAATCTTAATAACAGAGAGTTACCTAACTTTTTCCACTTTGCTACTTGATCTACAGCAGTGGTGGTTTTGGTTGATTGCATCGCGTTCGTACCATAAAAAAGGTCTGCAGAAACAAAGTCTGCATCGGGGTTCAATGCAGCTACTGCTTCCTTCAACTCCTTGTACAGATCTTCATAGATGAGAGCGTCATCGTCATATTTAGGATAGAAATACAGATCATTTCTTTCTAGGCCTTTGCCAGCGTCAAAGTAGGGAACATCTCCATACTCGTCCACCAGCCCCATAAATATTTGGGCCTTCCATATACGGAGCATGCTCATTAAGTTTACGCGTTCGGTATTCGGGCCTAACAATGTCATTGCTTGTAAAATGTTTCTGACAGGTCCCGGGTAGGATTGGTCCCATTTTGGAGTACTGATACCATCGATGTTTTCATTGAAATTAAAACCGAGTGTAGCCCCCTGGTTATACGGGTTTACGAAATGCTGAACAATTGTATGTTCTGCGGCCCAGGTTCCGAGGTGAGAGCGTTCAGCCCCCGCAAGTAAAAGAGAGGGATCAACTTGTACTACCGAATACGGGTTTGTATTTATCTTCTCAAAATCCTCATCACACCCAACAGCAAAGAGAAGGGTGATGCATATAAGTATGTAATGCTTCATTGTCTTCATAGTTTTTAGAATCTAACATTTAAGCTTAAGTTGTAGTTACGGGTGGTCGGAAGAGATGAATTCTCATAACCAGCCCTAAAGTCGCCCGAAGACTGCACGGCTTCCGGATCAAGACCAGGAAGGTCCTTATAAAGAATAGCTACATTGCGGCACGCTGCTGACAGTGTCAGACCCTTCACAAACTTCAACGCCGGAACTTTGTTTACCACACTTGTAAAATTATACGCGAGTGAAATATTTCTCAGCTTGATGAAGTCTGATTTAAATGTGAAAGGATCTCCGATTTGTAAATTTCTGTAGTCAGTATAATGTGACTGCAGTGATGTAATTGGTATTACGCTTGTGTTAGGTTCTCCGCTGGTCTCATACACTGCTGGAACTATCAAACCGTTTTCACCTTCTCTACGTCCTTCGAGTGACAACTTGCTGTGTCCCTGCCTTGTCATATTCAGAAGCGTAGAAGATAGTACCGTGCCGCCAAACTTGTAGTCAATGTGCACGCCGAGTGTCAGATTTTTATAGGTGAAAGTGTTATTCCAACCACCTACATGTTTCGGAATTGAACTTCCAACAGGAAGAAAGCCGTCGGTTTTTTCTGCCCCTGGAGTAGTATTTGTTGTTCTGAGCAAACGGCCATTGTTATCCACTACAATTTGACCACTAGCATTTCTTCTATAAGTCCTCGTATACAACTGGTTCATCGGCAGCCCTTCCGTGTACCTTAATTGTCCGAGGAATTCATTTCCAGTACCATTAAAGTATAGTAACAGTATCGTTCCACTGTCATTACCAACGTCAAGAACTTTGGTAGAGAGATAGGCGTTATTCCAGGAAGTAGTCCATTTAAAACCACCAGTCTCGAATGGTGTTACTTCGATCAAGGTCTCTAAGCCCCTGTTCTGTAATGAAGCAATGTTTTGCTTGTAATTATTATATCCGGACGTACTAGAAATCGCGACATCTAATATTTGATTTGTTGTTACTTTATCAAATGCTGCAACATCGAGGAGTAGCTTGTTGTTAAACAGTCTCGTTTCAAGGCCAACTTCTTTCTCTGTTACTGTGAATGGCTGAAGATCAGGATTAGGAACATTACCTCCGTTTACTCCGCCGGAAGTCTGGCCATTAAATGCCGGGTTGATAGCATACGTTAAAACATTTTCATAAGCGTTCACACCATTAGCACTACCTACCTCAGCCCATGAGGCCCTAAGCTTACCATAGGAAAGCCAATTTTGACTTTCTAACAGCTCCGAGAAAATGAAACTACCTGAGACAGATGGATAGAATACACTGTTCTTCTTAGGATTTAAAACAGAGAACCAGTCTTGTCTACCCGTAAGGTTTAGGTACAGCATTCCATTGTATCCAAATTCAGCAATTCCGTAAAGTGAATTAATTCGCCTATCGCTATATAGATAAGGTTGAAACGCGGCATCGTTAGTGCCAAACGCCGTTCCGTTTTTAATTGAATAAAGATCGGGTGCTACAAAGAGTTTTGAATATTGCGCGTTTCTTTGCCATTGTGCTCTCCATGTGTTTCCTCCAAAACTTGCGTCAACCGAGAACTTTTCAAACTCCTTGTTTCCGCCAATAAGAAAGTCCGCATTTATGTCGGTGCTCACGCTTTCCTCAATATCGTATCGTCCGCGATAATAACCAGTGCTACCTTCGAAAAGCGTAGTGGCTCCCGCACCGTTAAGCGCATTCCACTCCATAAAACTATTGGAGCGATCAAAGTTGAAACGCCCTTGCGCATAGAGCCAATCTGTAAGTTGATAATGTAATGTTGTGGTACCGAGAAGGCGGTTTCTGTCGTCGTTGAAGTATTGATGCTTTTGCAAAGCGTAGTATGGATTATTGACTGTGCCCAGGAATCCGTTAGTCTTGTATTCGGATCCGCTTATTGGATCAATAGCATTATCCCTGTAAGCCTCTAGCGGAACAGAAATAGGCATCCTGTTAAAGAAATTTATAGCACCATCACCCTGCGTACCAATTTGTGGAGGATTAATATTTTCCTCGTCTGCGTAGTTGATGTTCACCTGCAGTTTGAGTTTTTTCGTGATGTTGTGATTGATCCCAACGTTGAAAATTCTCTTGTTATACTCATTGTTTGGTACAATGCCCTTGGCAGCTGTGTTCGAAAATGATGCTCTGAAACTTCCGTTAGGGCCGCCACCGGACAATCCAATAGTGTTCGTGAAATTTGTTCCCGTTCTTAAGAAGTCAAAAAGTTGATAGGGATGTGCGGAGTAAGGTCTCTCTACCCCATCAAAGTTGATGGTTGGCGAACCATCTAATCTTGCACCCCAGCCAAACTGACCATTACCTTGGGCCTGACCCTGGGTTGTAAATTTGGCGCCTGCTAATCCTTGGCCATATTCAGTCTGAACAATTTCATCCATGAAATTCAAAGCATGCGAAGTCGTGTAGCTGGATGTAAAGTCGACTCCAATTCCCTGATTTTTACTTCCGGATTTGGTGGTGATGATGACAGCTCCATTGGCAGCTCTTGCGCCATAGATGGCCGCAGCGGTGGCGCCTTTTAATATGGTCATGCTTTCAACATCATCCGGATTAATATTCTGAAGATTGTCACCACGGTCCCGTTGTGCTACTGCACCAGCTCCATTAGCACCTCGTGCATCTTGATCGATAGGGAGACCGTTGATGACAATAAGAGGTGCGTTGTTCGCCCCAGCGAAAGCGGCTTGTCCACGCAAGCGTATCTGCATGCTTGAACCTGCACCTGCAGCGGGAGGTGTGATGTTTAATCCTGCAACCTTACCTTCGAGCGACTCCATTACATTCGTGGTTCTCTGAGTGACGAGTTCGTCAGCTCGAACAGATGTCACTGAATAACCGAGCTTTTTCGATTCCTTCTGAATACCAAGAGCGGTAATAACGATCTCATCCAGTGATCGAACATCGGCTTTCATTGACACATCGATAGTCGTGCGATCACCCACTGTTATCTCCTGAACTGCGTAACCGACAAAGGAAAATATGAGAACGCTATTGGCGTCTGGCACTTCAAGTGCGTACTTGCCATCGCCATCCGTTGTTGTGCCTAATGTCAATCCTTTCACGACAATATTGACCCCAGGAAACGGAGCTCCATTTTCGTCTGTGACACTGCCACGAACGCTAATGGCTGGGCGTGCTCCTGCCATTACCCCAGCGTGGATAAGCATAATCATGCAACACAGTAAGTAAAGATGCTTCATAGTTTATGTGATTAGTTGTTTATGAATAGGTTGTCGTTTGTCCTCAGTTTTTTGCCCGTCTATCTCCTTCAATCCTCCAATTCTTGCAGACAGGAAAAAACCATCAGCGGTTTAGAATATTGATAAAGGTGATAAATACCATTATGTCGTTCTTCCAATAATGGCCACTGGTGGATTTTGAACAAACGATTGCGAGATATCGCGGAGTCGTTTGCGGGACAATAATGTCCGGAGCTTGAGAATATTACATTCTACCTTGACGGGGAGCGTTAGTGAAGTGCGCGCGCCTGATATTTTATATCCGCAGAGATATCACTGTCTTTGCTGGAGATTGGCTATCGCCTCAAACTCATCATTTAATTTAGTGGTGAGTCTTTCAAAGATGGAGAAGTACTCCATATACACAGGATGGTTTTGTGTTTGAGGACGAAATGTCGACGTGAGCTCTGTTGAACGAGCGGCTTCATCGAGCGTCTTATACATACCCATATCTGTGGCACTTAACAGGAATGAGCCTTGAGCGACACTGTCTCGATTTTTCCCAACGTTTACGGGCTTGTTAAACATATCGGCAAGCATTTGGGTGCAAAAGGGTATAGAAGCAAAACTCCCGTTTGCGGTCAACGAGGTAATGCTGCGGTGTTCTTGAAGAGTTTTGCCAATGCTGTAAACTTCATAAAGTATGCCCTCGATTGTAGCCCTCATGAAGTGCTGTCTTTCATGTTTGATGTTGATTCCGAAATAACTACCGCGGGCATTTGCATTCCACATTGGAGCCCTTTCTCCGAGTAAGTAAGGCAAAAATATCAAGCCTTCAGCACCAATAGAAATAGCTGTTGCCTCGCGAATAAAATTATCCATGATGTATTCGATATCGAAAGGACTTTTGAAGTCTCCAAACTGTTTGACAAACCATTCGAAGATCACGCCTCCGTTATTGGTAGGCCCGCCAGACACATATCGTTTTTCAGTAAGGAGATAATTAAATAAACGTTGCTTGTCATCCTGGAGCACTTCGCTGCCAATAACACGAACAGCACCACTATCTTCTATAGTAATTGTAGCTTTGCCTTCTTCCCAGATGCCTCCACCAAGCATGGCAAGGCACCCATCGCTTGATCCGACAATTAGCTTAACACTGTCTGACAACCCAAGGGATTTCTGGTACTCTTTCCGGAGTTTGCCGGGCGAGTGAAATACTGGCACGAGCTCCGGTAATTGCTCCGGTGTAATGCCAGCATAGTCGAGGGCATTTGTTTCCCATGAAAGCTTATAAATGTTTAACAAGCCTGTGGCGGAGGCAAGGCTGTAGTCTATTATATATCCTTTGGTGAGTTGCTGAATGATATAACTTTTAATGGATAAGAATTTATACGTCTTCTTAAATCTTTCCTGGTCATTCTTACTTAACCATGTGATCTTGATCAGTGGCGACATCGGATGAATTGGCGTACCAGTCGCATCGTAGATTTCCTTTCCAAGGGCAGAACCCTTCAGGCGCTGTGCTTCTTTTTTTCCTCTGTTGTCTGCCCATGTAATAGCATTGCCAAGTGGTACACCATTCTTGTCGATCGCCAGTACGCTGTGCATAGAAGCGCTGAAGCAAATGGAAATCACTTTATAGTTTGCCGGATGGATCTTTTCGTTCAACAGGTTCTTCAGCACATATAACATGGTGATGAATATCTGTTCCGGGTCCTGTTCGCTATAATCAGGCTCTAGGTGAAATGTAGGATAAGATCCCTTCATCGATCCGATGACATTTCCGCTGGTGTCAAATGCCACAACGCGCGTTGCATTTGTACCTATTTCAACAGTAATGATGCACTCCATAATTGATGATGCTATTACATTATACTCGTGGGATATTTCTCTTTCTGAACTCACCTGGGGTTTGACCAGTGAGCTTCTTGAAAGTTGTACAAAAATGTTGTGAAGAATAAAAACCAGTTTCCAGCGCAATCTCCGTAACATTTACTCCAGGACGCTTTAACAATTTTATTGCTTCCGATATTCTGATATTGATGAGATAATTTAGTGGCGAAAATCCAGTATAGTTCTTAACCTTTTCAGTGAAGGCCGTTGTACCTAACCCTACGAGTGCCGCCATTTCTTCTACGGTCCACTGATGAGCCAGATTTTCACGCAATGTTTGTTCAAGTTTGCCGAAGGTTTTCGGAAAATCTCTGCGTGAGTTTGCTTGTTGTGTGGATTGCCTGGCAACACTGATGAGCAACAAATCGAGCATGTGATTGAAACGACTTAGATATCCGACTTCCTGGTGGTGTATCTCCGAATGCATTTCTTGCAATATACCAGCAACCTCTTTCATTTTCAGTACCGGCAAATTATTGAGCGACAAAATTTTGCACACCGTGAGACGTTCGCTTTCAGAAAGAGTGCTCCATTTACCCAACGTCATTCTGCCATCGGCAGCTAATTTATCAACCTCAAACTGGAGACAAAAGAGTGCCCCAATACCGAGGTATCCATTTGAACCTCCAATTTCCTGTTGTGGTAATATGATTGCAATATCGCCCGGATACAGCACGTGGTGTTGATGGTTGATGATCCATTCAAATTTACCATCAATAATATAGTAGAAACGCAGGTTGCTGGAATCGGACACCACAAAGGAATCGAGTTGAATAGTGTTGTTTTTTCTGAGGGCAAATTCCTTTACATGTGGAAATGGTTCCAGTTCTTTTGAATGTCCTTGCCTTAGAGTAAACTGGCTATGTGGCATTTACCAAAATCGATTGAAGGCTACAGATACATTTGTTCTAATCAAGTTACTTTAGCAAATGCCGACTTCTCCCCTGGCAGACCTTAACAAAGAGA
>CBQWHS010000002.1:0-24380 GCA_967728665.1 uncultured Chryseosolibacter sp.
CATCGGTAGAATCGAAGCCACGGTAGTGGCATAGGAATATAGTTTGAGTAATCACATTAAATATGATTGATGAAGTTTAGAAAGTTTTTACTTCGCTTAGCGGAAATTTATAAATTTATTGGGAGCGTTTTGAAGCACTTGTTCATGCCGCCTTTTGAAGGGCGAGAGATTATCAGGCAGTGTTTCAACGTCGGCAATAAATCACTTTTTCTTATAACGTTCACCGGACTTATTGCCGGTGTCGTTTTTACTCGCCAGTCGAGACCTTCATTGGCATCTTTCGGAGCTGAATCGTGGTTGCCCTCTCTTGTTTCCCAGGCAGTAGTCAGATCGTTGGGACCGTTGATCACCGGACTTATCTGCGCAGGTAAACTTGGATCGAACATCGGTGCTGAACTTGGCAGTATGCAGGTAAGTGAGCAGATTGATGCGATGGAAGTTTCAGGCACTAGGCCATTTAATTATTTAGTCGTGAGCCGTGTGACGGCAACCACATTGATGCTTCCAATATTGGTTGTCTATGCGGATATCGTAGCCTTGATCGGTTCATTCTTTATGGTGAATTTCTTCAATGGTTCAAGCTTCGAATTGTATTTCAATGAAGTAGCCACCAGTGTTACTTACCTGGATATTTTCTCATCGCTGATTAAGTCGGCTTTCTTTGGTTTTGCGATCGGTGTTGTTGGAAGTTATGCTGGCTATCATTCAGAAAAAGGCACAACAGGAGTCGGAAAGGCAGCGAACACTGCCGTTGTTATATCGATGATCATGATTTTTGTTATAGACCTTCTGAGTCTGCAATTCATTAATCTTTTCAGGTAATGGAGACAATGACATCGCAACGACTTGCTAATCCAGGAACAGCGCCTCCCAAAAACGTTGTGGCTTCGATTAGAAATTTGAAAAAATCTTTTGGTGATCGGGATGTCTTAAAAGATGTTAATCTGAAATTGTTTGAAGGGGAAAACCTGGTGATCCTTGGCCGGTCTGGTACTGGAAAATCTGTATTGATTAAATGCATGGTTGGGCTCATCAAACCCGATTCAGGATCAATAGAGATTCTCGGCAAAGATGTATTGAGTCTTTCTCCAAATGAACTCAATGAACTGAGATTGCAAATTGGATTTTCATTTCAAGGTAGTGCCCTTTATGATTCAATGACTGTGCGCGAGAATCTTGAATTTCCATTGAAACGAAATTTGAAAGTAACTGATCGGAAGAAGCTGAACGAAATAGTGATGACCGCATTGGAAGATGTCGGGCTTGCGCATACAGTCAATCAAATGCCAGCGGAGTTATCCGGCGGGATGAAAAAGAGAGTGGGAGTAGCGAGAACATTGATCCTGAAACCGAAAATCATGTTGTATGATGAACCGACATCAGGTTTGGATCCGATTACGAGTATGGAAATCAATGATCTTATTTTGTCGGTGCGCGCGAAGTACAACACATCATCGATCATCATCACACATGACATCAGCAGTGCAAAACATACTTCCGATCGCATCATTGCTTTAATAGATGGACTTAATAAAGTTGAAGGAACGTTTGACGAATTAAAAAATGTGACGGAGCCGGAATTGGAGTCGTTTTTTAAATATTAAATTTTAAGCCTGTGGAAACGAAAGAATTAATGCAACAAATCAAGCTGGGTGCTTTTGTATTGGTTGGGATCGCATTGTTTTTGGTCACCGTTTTTTTTATCGGTAGCGAGAACAACATTTTTAGCCGAACGTTCACTGTTTTTACAGAATTCAAAAATGTGGAAGGTTTGAAAGAAGGGGATAACGTCTGGCTCTCCGGTGTAAAAGTTGGCCGTGTCACAGACGTAAGCATTGCTACACAAGGAAAAGTTTTGGTAAAACTTTCGCTGAAACGGAATCAAAGTAAATTTATCAAAGAAGATGCGACCGCATCCATCGGTTCGGATGGCCTTGTCGGAAATAAAATTGTCGTCATTCGCCCAGGAACCTCCTCGCAATCAATTAAAGTACGCGACACAATCAAGGCATCATCACCGGCAGACACACAGCAGCTGATTAATATCGCAAAAGACGTTGGTGAAAATACGAGATCCTTAACAGCAGATTTGAGTGTGATCATGAAACGGATTAGTGCTGGCCAAGGAATTGTTGGCGAACTCCTTAACGAAGGCGATCTCGCGAAGGAACTTCGCATGGCGGTGAACAACCTGACGGTTACAGGACACAATACGGCACGAGCTTCTGCGGAGCTGCAGCTGTTGCTGGCCGATCTGAGAAATGGCAACGGGCTAATGCCCATGCTTATTAATGATACCACATATGTTGGGAAATTTACCACCGCGTTGGCCAACATCGAGAAAGTAAGTAACAATGCTGCCGTTGTTTCAAACAACCTGCAAGACCTCGCGAAGAACTTCAATGATGATGACAATGCTGTAGGTGTCTTGTTGAAAGACAAAGGCGTGGCTGATCGTCTCAGGAATACATTTGAAAATGCAGAAGACGCTTCACAAAAGCTCGATGAAAACATGGAGGCAATGCAGCATAATTTCTTGCTTAGAGGATACTTCCGGAAGCAAGCCAAAAAGAATGAAAGAGAAAAAGAAAATAGCTCAACCGCTTCGCCTGCAACGAGTAAGAATAATAATTAATCAGATTTTTCTTCTTCATTTTTGGATCGAATAAATCCAGCTTTCAATGGATTCTTGAACTTCCGAATCCTGGTCACTTCATCGCTAAGGAGAATCGCCCATGGCTTTAAGGATTCAAATCGTTCGAAGACAATTTTCATGACAGCGAGCGTGGGCAGTGCGATGAACATTCCTGCCACGCCACAAAGGCTGCCACCGATAACAACTCCTAGAATTATCGCCATGGCATTTATTCTAATTTTGTTTCCGACGATTAGGGGCATCAGGATGTTATTGTCTACAATTTGAACAGCTCCCAAAATCCCAAAAACCCAAAGCACATTTATGGACGGATCGGAAGAGATCAAGGCTACGATTACACAGAATATGTTCGCGATCAACATTCCAATGTAGGGAACGATGTTCAGCATCGCAGCGACAAGGCCAAGAAAGATTGGGTATTTAATTCCGAGTAACAAAAAGCCAGTTGAATTTAGTGTGAATACGATAACCAGTTCGATCGACATGCCCATCACATATTGCTGACAGATATGTTGAGACTCATCCATGATTTCAACAATCTTGTCTTCCTCGCTTTTTTTGAACATGACGATAAAAAATTTCTTGATCGTGTCCTTGTGATAAAGGATGAGAAATGTGTAGACAGGTAAAAAGATTACATAGGAGATAAACTCGGTTAACGTAACGAACGTGCTTTGAATGAGTGTTCCATTTTCAGTGGACATTTTTTTAGTCGTCTCTTTAATATATTCTGTCTGTTCTCGAATTCCAATTTTCGTATAGTCTCGGATCCATTGCTTCACTTGCATTTCAATTTCTTTGAGCCGGGCTTTTAACGTGGGAATGTCATCAACGAAAGAGGCAATTTGAGTGGAAAGAAAATATATAACCGTCCCAATTATCACAAACGCTAGAATGATACAAATCAGAATTGATATAACTCTGTCAATTTTTTTAGCGGTGAGGTAATTGACCGCGGGATGAAGAAGCGTGGCAAACAATATCGAGAACAATACCGGAAGAAAAATACTACTCCCAAGGTAAAGGCCAGTGGCAATGAGAGCAACGGTAATAAGATTCAAACTTATTTGCGCGTAGACTGGTAAAGGATGTTCGATCTTCATATTCTCAGCAGCTTTTGAAGTTTAAAATGATATGCCAGTGAGGATGAACATCCCCATTGCATTAAATCCACGCAATAGGAATTAGATTTTAACACATGTAAAGAAATACTAACGAATGGAGGGGCTATTCACAACAGAGGGCATTGTTAGTTTGTTGACATTGACATTTCTGGAGATCGTTCTCGGAATTGACAACATCGTTTTCATTTCCCTTACGGCCGGCAGACTTCCGGAGGCTCAGCAGAAGAAGGCGCGGAACACAGGAATTATTTTAGCACTCATTGTGAGAATTGGGTTGTTGCTTGGCGTGAGTTGGATAATTGGATTGAAAGATCCTTTTATTACCGTTCGAAATTTTGAATTAAGCTTTCGCGATTTGATCCTGATTTTAGGGGGACTTTTTTTATTAGGAAAGAGTACAAGTGAAATTCATGCAAAACTTGAAGGGAGTGAAGAAGAGCAGCAGAATGTAAAAGTATTGACACTTCAAGCTGCTGTGGTCCAAATCATCCTGCTGGACATTGTCTTTTCTTTTGATTCAATATTAACTGCCGTGGGTTTAGTGGAGAACGTGCTCATCATCATCATTGCCATTGTAATCTCGCTGGGTGTGATGCTTCTCTTTGCAGGAAAGATCAGCGGATTCATTCACAAACATCCTGCTATGAAACTGCTGGCTATTTCATTTTTAATGATGATAGGTTTGGTACTGGTCGTGGAAGGTTTGCATGTGCACGTTCCGAAAGGGTATATCTATTTCTCGATGGCGTTTGCTCTTGGAATAGAATTGCTAAATATGAAGATCCGTAAGAAACAAAAACAGCGAAGCGGTTCCAATCCTGAGCGTCTGGCAAAATCACAGAATAAAAATGCTTTAACATAATCTAATATTAAAATGAAAAATTTAATATCCTTTTGTTTTATAGCCATGTTGCTTACACTCACGAGTTGTGAAGTCATTGGCGATATTTTCAGTGCTGGAATGTACACTGGAATTTTTATCGTTGTCATTGTCATCGTGCTAATCATTTGGTTAATAGCGAGGATGGGTCGTAGGTGAACTCACAAATTTCGCTTGTGTAATCTGCTACCCAATATCGGGATGCTTCCATAGACTAAAGAGTACATCTTAAAAAAATCCAAGTGTAATTCGACTGTTTTTTGCTATGAAAGGCGGTGTAAGGCTGGTTAAGTGTTGCTGATGTTTCAAAACACGCATGCCTTTTTTCCATCTCGGGGAGATTTAAATCAAACAATTAACCGGTCAATTTATGGAAACAGATTTCAGCAACACATCAAATTCAAACGCGTTGTCCAGCGTACTACCACCTGCGACAGGCTCCAGCAATATTAATTTGACTCCATCGGAGCGTATCGTGTCAACATTTGGCGGTGCAGCGCTTACAATGGTCGGCTTGAGAAATTTGGGAAGCCTGGGTGGCATCACCATGTTTTTGAGTGGAGGATATTTGCTTGCACGCGGCTTGTCGGGTTATTGCGCGATCACGAATGCCATAAATAGTCGTGATTCCAAGCAGGCCTCGGCAATGGAGTTGTCCAACACTTTTACAATCAGCAAACCAAAGAATGAAGTTTATGCATTTTGGCGTAAGCTGGAGAATCTTCCTCGTTTCATGCAACACCTTGAGAAGGTGGAGGAGCTTGACGACAAACGTTCAACGTGGACTGCCAAGATTCCCGGGGGTGTTGGCAAGGTTTCGTGGGAAGCGGAAATTGAAAACGATATTAGCGGTGAAGTAATTGCTTGGCATTCTTTGCCAGGTTCAACAGTTGACAATGCTGGTGAAGTTCGCTTTAAAGACGCGGCTATCGGAAGTGATTCAACGGAGATATCAGTGCGTATGACATATCGTTTGCCTGGCGGAGATCTCGGAAGCATCGCCGCGAAACTTTTCAACCCTGCAGTCGAGAAAATGATGCGAGAAGACATCAAGAGTTTCAAGCGGTTGATGGAATCTGGAGAAACGCCCACAATGCGCGAGACAGAATCAAGGCGCAGTACTGGTAAAACTTCTGAGCGCGGAAATAAGGGACGCCAGACACCAACACCCGGAACAAATCAAGGTTCGCCCGAATCGGTTGGTGCTAATCCTTACACATCCCATATCAAATAATTGGTAGCCCTGAATTTGATGAAACACAAATGGCAACTATAAACTGTTGCCATTTGGTTTTTATATCCGGGCCTGGTAAGTATAGAGCTCGAAATATCTTCCTTTTTTATTGATCAACTCCTCATGTTTTCCACGCTCCACAATGTTACCGTACTCAATCACAAGAATTTGATCAGCTTGTCGAATTGTGCTGAGACGGTGAGCAATCACGAAGGTTGTTCTTCCCTTCATCAAATCTTTTAAACTTTCCTGAATATAGGATTCACTTTCTGTGTCCAAATTTGAGGTTGCTTCATCGAGAATCAGCACCCGAGGATCTGCCAGAATTGCCCTGGCGATGGCAACACGTTGTCGCTGACCTCCTGAAAGTTTTACTCCCCGTTCGCCGATTATGGTTTCAAGTCCTTTTTCAAATCGGTTAGTAAATTCATCCACGTGAGCGGCCTTCACAGCGCTTTGCAATTGCGCCTCTGTTGCTCCGGGTCGGGGGAAAAGAATGTTCTCCCGGATTGTTCCTTCAAATAAGAAGTCATCCTGTAGCACAACACCAAGCTGACTTCTGTAACTTTCAAGTTTCACTTTCGAAAGGTCCATATTATCAACAATGATCTGGCCACCGTTTGGATTAAGGAATGCTGCGGCAAGTCCAGCAATAGTTGTTTTACCGGAACCCGAAGTTCCAACCAATGCTGTCACAGATCCAGTTGGTGCATCGAAACTTATATTGTTCAGGACATTTTTTCCTTCTTCATAAGAAAATGAAACATTCTCGAAGCGGATGTCACCTTTAATTGGTCCTGCCTGAATTGTCCGCTCTATGCCGTCATCTTCCGGTGTCATGTTCATAATTTCTTCCGTGCGATCTAATCCGGCAAACGATTCAGTTAACTGACTTCCGATGTTGCTCATCTGAACAATCGGCGCAATCATAAAACCAAGATAAATTGTGAACGAGAAGAAGTCGCCCATCGTGAGGTCGTTGTTCATGATCATATAACTTCCCACTCCGATGATACACGTACTGGCAAGTCCAAGCAAAAACGTAGCGGAGCTTGTGACAAAGCTTGTAGATGTGAGACTGGCTTTTACGTTGAGGAAAAGTTTTTCAACGCCACGTTCAAATGTTTTAATTTCCTGTGCTTCGGCATTGAATCCTTTAATGACACGAATGCCATTTAGCGTTTCTGTCAAACGGCCAGTAACCTCTGCGTTGATTTTGCCGCGCTCTCGGAAAATGGGACGGATCTTGGCAAAGGCTTTCGCCGAAATCAGTCCGAATATCATTACGGGAACCAGCACGTATAAAGTCATCATCGGACTAATCTTGATCAGGAGCACAAGGCATATCACCGAGCTTAACAGGCCACCAACGAGTTGCACAAGACCGGTGCCGACCAGGTTTCTTACACCTTCAACATCAGTCATGATGCGAGACACGAGTTCACCAGACTTGCTGTTATCAAAGAATCGGATTGGCAAACGCAAAATCTGTTTTTGAACTTGGGCACGTAAGACGGAAATCAGGTGCTGGGCTTCAACACTTAAGAGTTTTGTCAACAAGAAGGACGTGATTGCTTGTATGGTGATAGAACCGACAACAGCGATAAGCAATAGTTTCAGTAATTCGAGATCGGCTTTCGGGATAACGTCATCCATCAAATATTTTGTTGCGCCTGGTAAAACAAGGCCAGACAGACGGCTTATGACAATCAGGACAAGACCAACTAAAACAATTTTCCTTCTGGGCCAGACGATTGTTTTAAATACGTGGCCAATAGTAACCCGGGATTTCTTCATGTGGTGGAAAAACTAGAATATTCTCTTTTGCAAGACGCAACCAGCGGTTGTTTATTGTAAATGTAGAAAACATTTCTCTGGCCACGGCCTATTTTTTTTCCCTGCTTTAAAGCAAGGAAGTGAAGTTTATTCATTTTTTTAAAGTGACAACAAACATGTTAGGCATCATTAAATTAAATGAGGAGGTATTATGAATACGTTTGAGAAAAGTTATGAAGTGGATAATCGCACAGGTGCTAATCAGGAAGGTCCCGATGCAAACCGGCCATTGGAACGGCTATCAGCAACATCCATTATAGGGGACAAAATTGAGAACCTGAGTGGCGATGATTTGGGAACAATTGATAACCTTATGGTAAACGTCCACACCGGACGTATTGAGTATGCAGTGCTTGAGTATGGATCATTTTTAGGAATCGGAGGAAAGCTTTTTGCGATTCCATTCCAGCAACTTCGAGTCGCTCCAGGCAGACATGTATTCTTGTTAGATAAGGACAAAGAATATTTAAGAATGTCTCCAGGGTTCGATAAGAATCACTGGCCAGATACTAACGACCATACATATTATGGTGATGTTGATTCATATTGGGGTTATACAGCGACCCCATGATTTCATGAGCCGGAGAGATAACTCTCCGGTTTTTTTTTGAACCACCATTCTCGATTTCACTGAAACCCTGGCGCAGCTCACCACAGTAATCTCACACTCAACGAAGCAGAGGTTGATTTGTCGTGGTCGGGAAGCAACGGAATGCGATTTTACGTTAGTCAGATAATGTTGTTAACCCAGACGAATGCCTAAAACTCAATCAAGCCTAATACGTAAATTTTTAAAATGGATTTTATATGGTTTTGGAGCAATCGTATCTTTAATAGCGCTCCTTGTACTTCTGGTCTGGATAGGCATATTTGGTAAGCTCCCTGATGATGAACATCTCAAAAAAATTCAACATCCGATTGCCAGCGAAGTATACAGCACAGACAGTGTGCTTCTTGGACGATATTATTTGCAGGACCGATCACCCGTGAGTGCTAAAGAAATTCCTTCACGTTTGAAAAATGCGTTAATCGCAACGGAAGATGTTCGGTTTTACAAGCATTCCGGAGTAGACATCAAAAGTCTTTTCAGGGTTTTGTTCAAAACAATTTTACTTCAGGATGAAGGATCCGGAGGAGGAAGCACGTTAACGCAGCAACTGGCCAAGAATCTTTATCCGCGAAAGCGATATGCATTGCTGTCCATGCCCATCAATAAGATAAAGGAATTCATTGTTGCCTCGCGACTGGAGCATGCGTATTCAAAAGATGAAATTCTTGTTCTGTATCTCAATACGATCCCATTTGCTGATAACACCTATGGAGTAAAGACGGCAGCGTTTAGATTTTTTTCCAAACCTGTAGCGCAACTAACTGTTGACGAATGCGCTGTGTTGATTGGCATGCTCAAGGCAACTCATTATTATAATCCAAGACTTTTCCCGGAGCGCTCCCTGGCGCGAAGAAACGTAGTGTTAAGCCAGATGGAGAAGAACGGATATCTTTCTTCTTCAGAGAAGGGGAGTTTTCAATCGCGTCCCCTGGGGCTTCATTATAATAATACAACATACACCGGTGGTCTTGCGCCGTACTTCAGAGCTTACCTGAAAAATGAATTGCTGGAATGGTGCCAAGCTCATAAACGTGCGGATGGAAATCCGTACAATCTATACATGGACGGATTGAAAATTTATACTTCCATTGATTCGCGCATGCAACGCTATGCCGAGGAAGCCATGCAGTCGCAGATGAAGAGTTTGCAGGAACGATTTGAGAAACAACTTTCGAAATCAAAATTAAATGCTCTTGCGAAAAAGAAGATGAAGCAACTTCCGGCCTATGTGGCCTTGAAAGCTCAGGGTTTATCCGACAATGAAATTGCTAAGCGATTGGCTAAGCCAGTGAAAACCAAAATTTTCAACTGGAGTGGGAAAGAAGATGCAGAGGTGAGCGTCACCGACTCATTGAAACACCATCTTAAATTTTTGCAAGCGGGAGTGTTGGCCGTCGAACCTCAGACTGGATTTATTAAGGTGTGGGTCGGCGGAATTGACTATCGGTATTTTCAGTATGACCATGTGAGAGAAAGTACGAAACGCCAGGTTGGGTCAACAATAAAACCTTTGTTGTATGCTGCCGCAATCGAAAATGGAGTTTCGCCGTGTTCATATATCTCGGCAAGAAAAACTTCTTATACCAATATGGAGGGGTGGACACCTGAGAACACCAATGAAGAAACGTATGAGCGAAAATACTCCATGGAGGGAGGTTTGTCAGGATCAGTCAATACGGTATCTGTCAAAATTCTGGAGAAGACTGGTATATCAAACGCAATTGGAACAGTGCGAAAAATGGGAATTACCAGTAAGCTTCAGGCTGTTCCATCGCTGGCATTGGGTACGCCTTCAATTTCAGTATTAGAAATGGTGAATGCCTATGCTGTTCTCGCGAATCATGGAATCTATAAGTCGCCGACATATCTTGTTGAAATCAGGGATCGCAATGATAACGTGCTGGAATCTTTTGAACCGGATAAAAAAGGTCAGCGTGCATTATCCGCAGAATCCAGCGACATGATGGTTCACATGATGCAGAGTGTTGTGTCAGAAGGAACTGGTTCAGCACTCAGAAGTAAATATGGAATTACGAATGATGTTGCCGGGAAAACAGGAACTACTCAATCGAATGTGGACGGATGGTTTATAGCCGTGATGCCGAAACTTGTCATTGGCGCGTGGGTAGGAGCTGACGATCCCAGTATGCACTTCAGCAGTACGGCACTCGGCCAGGGATCGGCAACCGCCCTTCCGATCATTGGAAAATTTTTAGTGAAAGCAAACCAGGACAAATCGCTTCAGTCTGTCATGTGGAAAAGATTTGCGCCACTTCCGGATCATCTCCTTGCTAAACTCGATTGTAAACCCTCGAAGTCGAATAAAAATCTTTTTGAAAGGATTTTTCAGCCCAGAAAGAAAAAGGGCATGAAGATCACAAAATTCAAGAACAGGGGAGGCCGAAGCAGCTAGCGTTGCAATAGCCTCACGAAGCTTCGCGGTAAACCGAAGCCGTGATCTCTCTCAACAATGCTTTTTCTTCAGCATTCAATTCAAATGAATTTTTCTTTCCATTCTGAGACTCGAGAAATGCTTCAACCGACGGATAAAAATTAAGTCTATGTTTCCAAACAAGTTTGGAACCGATAGCTTCCTTTAATTGTCGTAAAGTGATTTTTTCATCGACCCAATATAAGTCGCTAAACAGCTCAGGATCAGCTGAACCACCAGTGTAACCCGGCATAAGCTCCAAATCTGAGTCTGCCAGTTTTTCACCAACTTCTTCTCGGAAATCTGATTTTCCAGTAATATATATCGTAACCCAACCCATCGTGGTAAAATGCTATACTTTTTTTAGTGCTTGTTGAAGATCATTATTTCGTTAACAGGGTTCATCGCTAAATGTTTTTATCGAACTGATATGGTTGCGATGCCACTTTAAAAAATTCTTCAACTGAGCGTATCAACGAAACATCTTTATCGAGGTTTCATTTTCTAACCCAAAGATAGCATATACAGTGGCCATTTTTAGGTGCTGTAAACCATAAGTAAAAGCCTTGCAATCGATGCCTGTCCGAATATTTTTCTGCTTGTGCCAGGTGGACGGTAGTTAATTCTGAATTACATGTTCTTGCAACAGAAAAAACTTTTTGAAGTTGATTAGAATATTTTTTGTAGAAACTCCCAATTTCTGATTTGATCAATAAAGTATGGTAATGACTTGGGATACAAGACAACGCAAAAAATAAATCCAAATAATGCCCCGTATAAGTGCGCGTCATGATTGATGTTGTCCTTCGATTTTTTGCCCTGATAATAACTGAAAGCGATATACAATGTGCCAAGAATAAACCCCGGCATGCACAACGCAAAGTATATACAAATATCGGCAAGAGGTTCAAAAATTATGAACGCGAAAATGATTGCGCTGACACCGCCAGACGCGCCAAGCGAATTATAACGGGGATCATTCTTGTGCTTGAAATATGACGGCAGGTCTGATACGATAATGGCCAAAATATATAAAGCGATAAAATACAAAGCTCCGCTGTTTCCGAAAATCTGACCGAATACGCTTTCGATTGCACGTCCGAAAAAATAAAACGAAAACATGTTGAACAGCAGGTGCATGTGGTCTTTATGGATGAAACCTGACGTAACAAGCCGGTAATACTCGTTCGACTTGCTAATGCGGTACGGATTCATCAAAAATTTCGACATGAGTTCTTTGCGTTCCCACGCGATAAAACTTATAGCGACAGTTATCCCAATTAAAATGTATGTTATCACGAAGCGATGTTTCTCGGCAAGTTAACCAGAAACCTGATTGGCCGCTACTCTGGCACAATAATGATGATTTTTCGCATATGAAGAACTGGTGGATAGGGTGTTCGGGATTTTACTATAAAGGATGGCGGGAAAGGTTTTATCCTGTTGGCTTGCCTCAGAAGTTGTGGTTTGAATTTTACTGCCAGTACTTCAACACCGTGGAATTGAATGTTACTTTTTATCGGTTTCCCAAGCTTGAAGATTTGAGAGGATGGTATCATCGAAGTCCTGAACATTTCCGATTTACGGTCAAGGCTCCGAGGTTGATTACACATTACAGGAAATTCAACAATGCCAAGCGCGAGACAAATGATTTTTACCATGTTGTGAATAAGGGGTTAGGGGATAAGCTGGGAGCCGTTCTTTTTCAACTTCATCCCCAAACAGAATATTCCAACGAAAACCTGGAGCGTATACTCACCACGTTGGATCTGGCCTTCACCAATGTTTTAGAATTCCGGCATCCATCCTGGTGGAATGCCCATGTTTTGAAAGTCCTGAAAGAGAATAATATTACATTTTGCGGAATCAGTTATCCAAACCTTCCTGATGATGTTGTCAAGACTTCTTCAGTAATGTACTACCGGTTCCACGGCGTGCCCCAGCTATACCTTTCATCATACAGCAAAAATGAACTTGCCAAAATCAGCAATGAGATTAAGCGAGATCGTGGAGTAAATGATGTTTACTGTTACTTCAACAATGACATTGAAGTGGCGGCCGTATCAAATGCACAAGTGCTGCAAAAATTGACAGGTGTTCAATCCGTTCGGCTCGATGAAGAATTTATAGAGCGACTGCATACGTGATTGGAATAGTTTTTTTAATTGTGAGTCGAGCCTGCCGGAAATTCGTGATGATGACTAAGGGTGAGAGCAGGCATATACAAAAGGGACTGTGAACAGACGTTCAGCAGGTAGCGGGAGAGATAGATAGATAGTGAAGAGGAGAAGTGAGGGAAGTTGAGATCCTGCTGGACAATGCCACAGTCCTTTTTTTAATTACCGTGAGCAAATTCGATTCATCGCTCATGAAGCCGTTTTGTCGCGCATAAGTTTCTCATCGAATAAATTTTCATTTCAGCTGCGAACGTTGCTTATTCCTTCAAACGTTATTCTGTGAAAGTCACAAAGAAATGAAAAGGATAATAATCAAATATATTCTGGCAGTCAGCTTGCTTCTTGTGATGGGAAGTTGTGCCGTCACTGACGTTGATCGAACTGCCGATTTTGCCCACTACAGAACGTACACTTGGGGAAAACCAACATCACAAGTAAACGATCCTATTTATAAAAGTGAGCTCATTTCGAAAAACATCGAACGAACTATCGAGAATGAGTTGGCGAAAAAAGGAATAGTTGAATCGAAACACAATCCTGATTTTATTATTACGTATACTACTGCAACGAAGGAAAAACAGGAGTGGCGTTCGAGTGCCTATGGTATGGCAGGTCCATTCTTCGTTCCGATGTATCGCTATTACTATTGGGGATTTGGCTCTCCATATTCTTGGAATTATGCACCACAGCAACGTACGTTCACGGAGGGTACTTTGATTATTGACATAAAAGATAACCGAACGAAAGAACTTGTATGGCGTGGCACTGTCAAAGGTAATGTCGACAACATCGCTGCCCTGGAGAAGCAAGTTCAGAAAGCTGTTAAGGCAATATTGAAGAAATATCCTGGGCAAGCCCCTGAGCAGTTTGCTCCGAAAAACTCCCCGGTAATAAGTTAGCAATGTTTATATGTTTAGCAATGAGAGGCTGTCACCGATGACAGCCTCTCTGTTTTAGGACAGGAGGAACCTTGTTCCGAGTTTGCCTTCAGAACTGAATTATTAATATATTTAGTTTTTACAATCCTGTACCACATGGCTAACAAGATCCTTCTCCCGCTTGCTTTTATTTATGTCTATTCATTTGGCCAGTCAGCCCTTGAATCAAACAAACAAGCTTTAAAAGATTTTTCCGCTATATATCCGATGGAAAAAATCTATGTGCACACTGACAAACCGATTTATGCTGTTGGCGACACAATCTGGCTTAAGGCCTATGTTGTCGATGCGGTTTTGCATCAACCTGATTCTGCCAGTGGCGTCATTTACATGGATCTGATCGATGCCGAAAAGAAAGTTGCAGTTCATAAAATTTTCAAAACGATGTCGGGTGCGGCATCGGGACGTGTTGTGATACCGGAATCCATTGGTTCTGGAAAATATCAACTTCGCGCGTATACGAATTGGATGAGGAATTTTCCGGAGGAATTGTATTTCCAAAAAGCACTGGAAATCTTATCGATCGGCGACAACGCGGAGGATGAACCGGAAAACAAAAAAACTGAGTTTGATCGCGCTTACTTTTTTCCCGAAGGTGGAAATCTGGTGCAGGGATTGCAAAGCAGGGTAGCATTCAAAGCAGTCGATAGAAATGGGAAAGGAATTGACGTGGTTGGAACCATAGTCTCCGGAAACGGTGAAACTGTGGCAGCCGTGAAATCACAGCATCTTGGGATGGGTTATTTCACTTTTAAGCCATCTTCAAACACGGAGTACTTTTTTGTTAGTGCTGCTGCGCCGTCTAATAGAATTAAGTTGCCGGCAGCTCTCAGTCAGGGCTATAGCATGATGGTTGATAACTTGAATAAAACTTCGATTAAAATTTACGTCTCTCACAATCTCCCATCACCTGATCGTTGCATCCTCATTGCACATCAGCGAAGTCAAATCCTTTATGCGGCACAAACCGGATCCGATAAGAATGCAGTAGGGTTTGTTATTCCGAAAGATGCATTGAAAGATGATGGAGTAATTCACCTGACTTTATTTGATTCGAAAGGACAGCCTCAATGTGAGCGACTGATTTATCGCAACACGAAAACAGCACCAACACCGAAGGTTAGCATCAGTGAATTCAATCATCAAAAAAGAGAAAAAATCACACTGGAATTTTTTATTACTGATTATGATGGCGAACCGATCGTTGGAGATTTCTCACTTGCTGTAACAGATGCCCAACAAGTTAACAAGGATCCGTTATCCGAAAATATCCGGTCGTTTTTCCTGTTGTCCTCTGATGTTAGAGAAGAGATAACCTCGAATGTGAAAGGGGAAATTGAACAGCCCTCGTATTATTTTGATGAGAATGAAACCAATGCTGAGGTGCATCTTGATTTGCTGCTAATGACGCAAGGTTGGCGGAGATTTAAATGGACTGATGTGTTGAAGGGAAATAATAAACCGCCTGTTAATCGCATCGAACGAGGAATAACAGTGAGTGGACAGGTGATGCAGCCGAATGGCAAGCCATCGAAGAAACCTGTTGACCTGACATTGCTTTTGCCGGGAGAGGTGATCACAAAAAAGGCGGATAATGATGGTCGTTTTGAAGTGGTTGATCTCGACTTCTCCGACTCAACGCACATTGTCGTGCAAGGGAGTAAAGCAAATGGAGGGAAAAGTGTGATCGTAAAGTTCGACCCAGCTAACATTCCTGTTGCGACTTATTTTTCTACCGAACATAACCGGATCAATGATGACCTCTATCTCAAGAAAAGAGAGGAGCAAGCCAAGATTGAAAAAGCGCTGCAACTGCAAAAAATTCAGATGCTTAAAGCCGTCGAGGTTGTTGCAACCCGGATTGAAAAAGATCCGAGGCGCTCGCTTTACAGTAGTAATGTCCGGACGATTAAAGTGGACGACAAACTGTGCGCAACCGCTACAAGTTTTACTCAGCTTGTACAGAGTCGTGTTCCATCACTTGAAATTCGTGGCACGTTGCCTGACATTAAAATCACGCTACGCGGACGGCCAGTAGGTTATTTAGTAGATGGCTTACCTTACACCGATGTAAATTATGTAGCCACGATCTCGCCTTGTGATATCGAAGCCATCGATATATCCACGGTACCGAGTCCACTTGTTCCTGCCGGAGCGACAGGCGGGTTGATTTCGATTCTCACCAGAAGAGGCAATCCCAATTATGACTGGACTCAAGAAGTAGCGAAGGGAGTAAGCGTCGGTGTTGTATCGGGCTTTGATTATGCGCGCGATTTTTTTTCACCCGATTATCAAAACACTTCCGACAAGCTCGAGATACCGGATTTACGTTCAACGATATTTTGGTCCCCACAAATCAGAACCGATAAAGAAGGAAGGGCTTCAGTAACATTTTATACCAATGATCTCATGGGCGAGATCAACGTTAATCTTGAAGGCTTATCAAATACCGGAAAGCCTATTGCATTAAACAAGCGTTATTGAAAAAGTCAAAGGCAAAACTAATGGTATAGAATTGCCTGAGTAGTTATGTTGTCAGACTTCCGATGATCTGCAGTGCCTTGTCTATTTCTTCTTCGCTGTTAAATATATGTGTACAATGTCTCACGCCGAATTGTTCTCCACTTGACCGCGGTCGCATTTTAGCCCGTAACCAAAATTCATCCTGTAGTTTCGGGCCTGTCATGCCATCAACATTGTACACCGTTATGCCGGCGCACATGTTCTCGTCCTCTGGGGAAAAGATTTTTACTTTTGGATTAGCGCGAAGAGCGACCCTGAGTCGCTGTCCTAAAAATTTTATCCGCCCATAAATTTTGTCAGGCCCTATTTCATTATGAAAATCAAGCGCAGCATCGAGTCCTTTCAATACTGGAAAATTTCCGGTTCCTCGTTGTGTAAACCGAAAGCCTTCATCTTCATGATTATCCCATCGGGCGCTCGCAACTGTTGTCCAGATGTCTTTCATTTTATCTTGCTTCACAAACATGAAACCGGTTCCAGCAGGAGCGCCCATCCATTTATGAAAACAGCCGGCGTAAGCGTCACATCCGAGATCTTTAACATCCACTTTGATGTGGCCAATGGTTTGGGCACCATCGAGTATTGTAAAAATTCCGCGGCTCTTCGCTGCGGCACAAATTTCCTTAACGGGAAGGATAGCACCGCTGCCGGAGATCATATGTGAAATGCACAACACTTTGGTCTTTGGAGTGAACGCTGAAACGATGGCATCGATAACTTCCTGCTGATTTTTAATTGGCTTTCCAATGGCAACTTCTTTAAAGGCAATACCAAAACGTTTTTGTTTGACCAGCCATCCACCACGACCTCCCGGGTGTTCCTGGTTGGTAGTGATGACCTCGTCACCTTCTTTCAGATCCAGACCATTGGCGAGGTAGCTGATCCCATGCGTAACGTTATCCGTCATAGCGATTTCTCCAGCATCCGCATTGATAAGACGGCCAACCTTTGTGCGTATGCCCATAAGGTTATTATATCCACTGATAAACTCTTCGGCGTTGTCATTTTTATATGCCCAGTCTGAAATATTAGTGGCCAGATATCGGACATGCTCAATCATTTTGTCGACAACAACTCGCGGCATGACACCCACGGTTCCTGGATTGAAGAATATGGAATTTTTGTCCAGCATGAACTGGTTCCGAATTTTTTTCCAGTAGGCTGGATCAGCACTTGATGGCATCGGATATGTTTTTTCCGATGCAGTCGAAATTACTGGAAAGGCGAGAGCTGAAAGACCAATGTTCTTGATTACGTTTCTTCTTGTTGTCATTTATTTATTTAGCTGGTGATAAATAAACTTAGGACAAACTGGATCAGCGTACAACCCTTAAACTTGAATTTTTATTCTTCTTAAAATTGAAACTATGTTGGACTCTTTAATCACTCGACTTCTAATCCATCGACCGGATTGGTATGAAGCGCCTTTCGGATTTATGTGGAGATTATGGTTTACTGAATCATGACCATGACAATAATTGATGAAGTAACAATCGGTTTGTTAGCGGATTTCCAGATATTGTTTTCTTTCCGACAATGAAAGTTTTTCCACCGCATATCGAAGCGTAACCCGCGGCATAGTATCAGCGTGTTGATCAAGAAAGGTGAGGAGTCTTTTTTTATCACGCTTGCCGGCTTCGCGAATCCAGCTTCCGACAGCTTTATTAACCAACTCTTCTTTGTCGTTCACAAGTATATTGGCGATATTAAAAGTTTCCTCGATTTCGTTTTGACGTATGAAAAAGTAAGTCGCAACAATCGCTGTTCTCCGGGCCCAGATGTTTTTAGATTTCGCCAGCTTGTACAGAGGTTTACGATCCTTATCAAACAAATACCCACCGACAACGAACGGTGCACTTCGATCAACGAGGTCCCAATTGTTTATTCG
Organism: uncultured Chryseosolibacter sp.; assembly: GCA_967728665.1. Classification (GTDB taxonomy): domain Bacteria; phylum Bacteroidota; class Bacteroidia; order Cytophagales; family Cyclobacteriaceae; genus Chryseosolibacter. The sequence goes on from CBQWHS010000002.1 coordinate 18,298, forward strand.
GTCATGACGATTGATGTAAAGCTCATACAATGCTTTCTTTGATTCCGGCGAAATGTTTTTGTTGCGAGCCTGGAAATCCATGATGCTTACGGCGCCCATTCGCGCTTCATAGAAATCACTTTCCAATAGTTTTTCCACCTCGTGCAATTCCATCAACATAAATTTTTTTGAAAGAGAAAAGATCGAAGACATTTTGGTTCCCAATGATTTTGTTTTCTTATCTCCACCATGGAAGAACCGGAGATTATCATTCGCCCTGCTAAGCCCGCTAAGATTGGTAATGAAATTCCTGGACGTTAATTCTTGACTTTGGGCAGACTGTTTTTGAGGCATCGATTTGGTATTGGCGTTTTATGCCTCATTAAGATAGTATTCCCCAGTTAGGAAAGCAACTGATGAAATTACCTTAAATGAATTCTTGCTTCATAAAAAACGTGCTCACAGCAACTCAGGTAAGAAAGCGTCTGGTAGTAACAAGGACATTAAACACAGCAGGGACGGCCAAAAAAATACTTCGCAAAATTCATCTTCCTCTAAATCGAAAACGCGGCAAGCAGCTCGTCAGAAAAAAGCATAGCAACCGAACTAGTTAAGAAGTCTTTTTTAACAGTCCGATGCCAGCAAAAAAAAATATGAGACCGAGAATGGCGAAAGGCCATGGGCTTAGATTGACCATGTTCTTTCCGAAGATTCCCATAACGCCAATGATGAGACCACCCATCACAAAAATAACGAGGGTCATAGCGAGTGCTTTTCCCATGCGTTATTTGTTTTCAGTGATCGCCGTTGTCATGAGGATTGGCCAGATCTTTTTTTGCACTTAACGAAGGGGCTTTTCTGTCCGATAACAAATTGATAACGGCAGCAGCTACTAAACCTCCGACAATGTAATAGGCCACGGTCATCGCCTTCATTTTTAGAGGAGTATATAGTGCTGTTTCATCAAGTCCCAACGGCTTGGCTAATGTAAGAGCACCAACTCCGGCACTAAGCCCAAGCAATGTTCCGCGCACAAAAGTTTGCGAGTTTGACCCGGCGTCAGCCATCCCATAATACAAAGAGTTTGTCAATAGGTCGGCGGTCATTGAGACGGACCTAAGTTTTTCGCCTTTGATTACTTTTTTTAACCCAGCTCCCTTCACAAGTTTGGCAACCGCATTCATTCCGAGGAGATCAGGACGGGGTGCATTTGCATCAACTCTCTTTATGCTTTCATTCAGGGCCGTAAGCACAACTGCACCGGCCAGGCCCCCAATAGTCGATTTGATATTCATTGAGTATTATTGTTTGGTTTGATGTTTTGTTCAAACCGGAAAAATGGAGTGCCATAATTGCTGAAAGTCCGCACTTTAATGGAATACTGTCGAAAGTAAGTTGTCCAGGTTGAGTTCGTCTTCTGATTCCTGAACAAGGTCTTTAGGAGGAAAACCCAATGAGTGTGCAATGGCAGCAACGCGTCCCTGTCCATTGAACAAAACATCTGGGATCTGTTTTGCGATAGGATCTTGGTAAGCTTCTTCAGGCGAAATTATTTTCCAGCCCTGTGCTTTTATGTGCGCTACCAAGTCACCAATAAACAACGCGGACAAATCATTCTCATGCAAAAGCAAAACATGTTTAGGGGAGCGCTTCAAAGCCTTCAACGCGATGTTGTCATAAAATTTAATACTGTTCCAAACATGGTTAATATATATTTTTCTCAACCCTTCGTAGTCTATCGACTTTTTGTCCATAATCGCTTTTCGCAAAAGCTGATTGATGTACCAATCGTAATCATCAATTGTGGCGTAGCCGTTGCTCAGTTTTAGATTATCGAGGGCTTGCCTAACCGAATCGCGCGCTTGTATGGTATTACCTTCATTCAAAAATGGATATCGAAACCACGGTCTATATTGAGGGAAGTTTTTTAAAATTGAATGCGCCTGGGCGATATCATCGCAATATTTACGGGTACCGATTTGATGAATCCACTGATGCCTGTGAGAATGATTTGCTAAAAGATGCCCGGCGTTGACATACTTTTCGAGTCGTGATTTACCTTCTGGCGTGATGTGTCCTGTAGTTACGAAAAAGGCAACCTGGTCAACATCATTTTGTTTTAATGCGAGGAGGATTTTTTCAGCACGTTGAGCACCCGTGAACAATGCTCCATCGCCCATCGGAGCATCATCGAAAGTAATTGCAATCTCCTGGCAAAAACCGAATTGAAAGATGAACAGAGAGAAGACAAAGATCAGATTGCGAATACAGATTAATTGCATTTCACAAGATTGTGAAAAATTCTTTATGCTCAATGACGATTGTCTTTCCGGTTGGAAAAATATCTAAAAAAAAGCAGTCAGTTATTTGACCACTTTTATTATTTGTTACTGTATGTTGTGGAATTGCATCTACAAGCTTATCCCATTACAGCAGACTTCGTTGTGGTTTTGACATTCCGATAATATGAATCAAGGATCAAACTGACAATGGATTTCACATCGAGTTCATGTTCATCGACTGAATATTTTACTTCTCCATTTTCAATCAGATCAAATTGACGTTTACCCTGGGTCTTTACAATTTTGTACTGATAGGGTTTGCCTTTGTAGTATACTTCTTTCATAGATGTTTTTCTTTTCAGTAAATGACTAAAAACATATGCCCATAAACGATTGCCGAAGATGAAATCACCAGCCCTATTTATAAAGACGTTAAGCGGCAGTTTCGAGCTTTGAATTGCAATCAATTACTCCATTTTCAGAACATCTGCAGGATTTTTTTTCACAACTTTCAACGTTTGGCTCCATATCATAATGACTGAAAGCAGGACAACTACGACAAATCCAATCATTAAATCGAAAAGCGCAACGGGTGCGTGATTTTCAATCATCGGCAAGAAGACCATTTCAAAAAAGATGTAGGTTGTTGGTATGGCAATCGCTCCGGCAATTGTTACCAGCATCAGAAAGTTTTTGCTTAGCAGGATGATTAATCGCGCCTCACTTGAACCTAAAACTTTGCGAATGCTCACCTCTTTTATTCTTGTTTCAGTGGTAAAGACGACCATGCCGAGCAGTCCAATCGAAGCAATGCAGATCACAAGGAACGCAAGGAATCCTGCTACCTTCACCGATGCCTTGAGGCCCTTGAACGCCTCTTCAATTTCTTCATTGTAGAATTTTGCATTAAAAGGATGGACTGCGTCTATTCGTTTCCAAAGCTTCTCTAGTTTCTGGTAAGTCTCTGGCCAATCCGATGATGAAATTTTAACGTTCAGATAATTAACTTTTGTTGTTGCGTAGCGCATCACAACCTCTTTGCCAGTCCGGTTGTTGGCGCGGCCATAGGAAAAGTCTCTCAATACCCCGATAATTCGCAACGGTTTTTTATCAATTACAATAACTTGATCCAGCGCCTTTGATGGATCATTTTTCGCAAGGTTGAAACGCTTCAGTACCGACTCATTAACAATCACTTCACTTTCATCCGCTGATGTTGTCGCGGAAAAATTTTTACCTGCAATAATTTTATGACCATGCAATGGGATATAATGTTCATCAACCATGTTGTAATAGACGCCGCTGGAATCGGAGGGTTCATTGGGGTTTTTCATTTCGGTGCCATAGTAATTTCCAACGCTGGTAATCATCATGGATTCGGAAATGTCTTTGACTTCCGGTAATCGCTGTAGTTCAGCTTTCAAAACGTCGACCTTGTTTCCCTGAAGGTAGATATTCAAAACGTTCTCTGTGTTGAACCCAAGATCAAAGGCAATAAAGTGTTTGTACTGTTTATAACAAATGGCTGTCGTGGTAATAGCGATAATGGAAAGCAAGAATTGAAAAACAATAAGGGCTTTGCGTGCTGTTATTCCTTTTAATGCAGGAGCCGTACTTAAATTTTTTAAGACACGAACCGGATTGATTTTTCCAAAAAAAATAGCCGGAAAAAAACCTGCAATAATTCCGACGAGAATCGCGAAAACAACGAACGAAACGATCAGCGTAGGAGAGAGAGACAATTTTAACAGTTCTGTCAGCGATGGTTCAAGGCTGAGGAAATGAGGTTTGATGATCAGGAAAATTCCGCCTGCAAGAAATAAAGCAAGCAATGAAATAATAACAGACTCGGTAATGAATTGATGAACAACATGATTTCGGGTAGCGCCAATAGTTTTACGAATCCCAACTTCCTTGGATCTTTTAAGAGCCCTGGCGATAGAGAGGTTTGTGTAATTGAGACACGCGGAGAAAATTAAAATGACCGCTAAAACAGTAAATATCCAGATGGTCGTGCTGCCCATTGTCGTCCCGATTTGATTACTGAGATTGGCGCCAGTCATAATATCGTCAAGGGGCTGAAGGCCTAAATCGATGTGCGTGGTTTTTTCCTTTTTATTTTCCTGTGCTGATAATGCCTTCAGGTTGACGCTTAGTTTGTCTAAATCGCCATCGTCGGGTAGTAACACATAAACCCACGAGCTACCCATATTCGTCCAGGCCATTTCATTCTTTGTGTCTTTTTCAAGGATTTCGCGAGAGCTTAGAGATCCTAGTATATCGAATTTAATGTGAGATGATTCCGGTACGTCATTCATGATTCCGGTCACGGTGTACTCACGATCCCTCAGCGTTATGGTTTTTCCCAGCGCTGTCTCTTCACCAAAAATCGTTTTGGCTGACTTGGCGGTAAGTACAATACTGAATGGATCTTTTAAAGCTGTCTTGGGATTTCCTTCCTGGAGCGTGAACGAGAACACGCTGAAAACACCGCCATCGGCCCAGAAGCCTGACAACGGAATAATTTTTTCTCCGAATATGATGTCGCCACCAAAGTCTCTGTAAAAGGTGGCTACATCTTCAATGCCTGTAAAAGTTTCGCGGATAGTTTTTGCAACCATCAGCGATGCTGTGGCAAAGGGGTCATAGTTCTTCTGACCATTGTATTCATAATCACTTGTTACGCGATAAATCCTGGCGTGCTTTTCATTGAACTTGTCATACGAGAATAGATCGAAAAGCATTCCGATAATCAGCAACGCAACCGACATGCTGATCGCAAGACCAACAATATTAATTGACGAGAACAATTTATGACGCAAAATATTCCGGCTGGATGACTTAATGTAACTTCCTATCATGATCCATCGTGTTATTGTGCTGACAAAATCTGGTTTACGAATGGTGTAGAAACGAATGAACTTGAACACATCCAGAATATAGATGAATTTCGCTTTGCGCGATCCAACCTCCTGTACGTGACGTTCAAAATATTCTCGCAAGTCACCTTGCAAATCCTCAAGCACATCAGGCTTACAATACCATTCGAGAAATCGCTCGGCCCAGCGTGGGGGTCGTATGTTTTTGTTTGGCATAATTAGATTTTTTTGAGGATCATCGATGGTATGTTGTTCCACAGTTGATCACGTAAGTCTTTCGCTTTGATAAGCGATGCTTTGCCAGCGCTTGTTACCGTGTAATATCGTTTTCGTTTTCCTCCTCGAATATTGGTGGCTTCACCCAGCTTGCCTTTGACAAACCCTTTCTCCTCAAGTCTGTTTAGTACTGCATGAACTACACCAAGTTTAGTCGTTCTTCCCGTGTATTTTTCTAATTCATCACAGATCGCCACGCTGTATGCTTCATTCACCAATGAAGCAATTGTGAGTAAAACGAGTTCCTCAAATTCACCCAAATTGGTCCCTTTCATTTACTTAAAGTGGTTATTTATTCACTAAATGTATGTAAAATAATAAACAAAAACATTTCATCGAAAAAAATCAGCTTAAGATTTAACCACCTTTAATGATTAAGGTTCAAGGCAAGAAATTTTAAGGTGATAATCAATGGATGTATACAGCCGCTTATCAGGTATGAAATGATTTGTTGCGATGTAATTTTTGCACGACGATTGCCATTTCTATAAGCACTATTGATGGCAGATATGCGTTACCTTTGTAATGCATCCAATCGGCAATTTGCTGATCGAACGAGATTGTTTTATTTAATCAACTTCCGCATGCTGAACAGAGGGGTCGTTTGCTTTTTAATATTTTTATTTTAATTTAAAATAGGAAAAAATCAAAAAAAGTATTAACTATA
>CBQWHS010000003.1:0-23508 GCA_967728665.1 uncultured Chryseosolibacter sp.
CCCCCTGACTCATCGTACACTGGTTCTGTAGGAGCCCAGGTAAGAGACGACATCACAGGATTACCTTTACTACCTATATCGGTGTTATTGTGTGAATTAATCCTGCTGGCATAAATGTTAAGACCAAGCTTTAGTCGGTTGCCCAACTTTACGTCAAGATTGGTTCTAATTCCGAATTTCTTCTGATAGCTGTTTACCAACGAGCCATTTTGATCTATGTAGAAACCTGAGACAAAGTATTTCGTACCATCGGTGCCGCCTGAAGCAGAAAGCTGATGACTCTGAGTAGTCGAGTTAGCAAAAATCAAATCCTGCCAATTGGTGGTGTTTCCGGCAAAAGATTCTGGGTTATCAAATACATTTACGCCTGCTGTTGTGTTTGCGGTTTTAGCATATGTAACAGCATCCATCAGATGATACTGCTTCATCGGTCTGTTGAAGCTCACGAAGGTGTTATAATTAACTACGGGTGCACCTGATTTACCACTCTTCGTAGTAATGAGTACAACGCCATTTGCTCCTCTTGAACCATAAATTGCCGTAGCAGAAGCGTCTTTCAGTACTTCCATCGACTCAATGTCATTGATGTTGATTTCCGAGAGACTTATACTGCTCAATGCGACACCATCCACAACATAAAGTGGGTCGTTATTCGCATTAACCGAATTCGCTCCCCTGATTCGGACCTTTAAAGCTCCTCCGGGAGCTCCGGAGTTATTCGTAACCGAAACACCGGCCACTCTGCCCTGGAGAACTGAAGAGGCGTTCACAAGGGGTTGATCTTGGTAAGATTCTTTGGAGAGTGTTGCCACCGAACCGGTGAGATCTGAACGCTTCTGGGTACCGTAGCCAACAACTACGACCTCACTAAGAGTGGTGATGTCAGGCATCATAACCATGTCGATCTTGGTTTGGTTGTCAACCTTGACCTCTTCATGCAGATAGCCAATAAAACTGAAAACTAAGGTAGTTCCGCTGGGTACCGAAATGGTGTATTTCCCATCAGTATTGGTAGTTACTCCAATGTTGCCGCCTTTCACAACCACGTTCACGCCGGGAAGCGCGTCTCCTGCGTCGTCTTTAACGACTCCGGAAATAGTAAATTCCTGCGCCTGGACTAAGGTAGTCAGGAGCAGAAAGCTCAAGAGTAGAAAATGTTTGACTTTCATAAATAATTGGTTTAGCTAGGTTTTGTAAAAATCCTATGAACCAAAATTAGATTTGTCGAAATCGATTGCGTTGGTAAGATCGATCAATCATGGGGGTAATATTGGTCAAGAGGTTCAGTAAGTCAGTGAGATGTCACCGCAACTACTTGTTAATCAATATTTTTTATGATTTTTATTATAACCCAGGCAAAGTAAATGTGCCGAATTATACCCCTGTGCTTGATTGATTTCACCCCCATAACTTGTTAATTTACATTCTCATCTTGAGCGATTTTTTCATTGAACGCCACAATTCTGATTTTTTAGATTTTTTAATAGAGGTATGAGGATAAGGTTGTTTTTCGTCATCGCTTTCCTTCTGCGCGTTTTCACTGCCCACTCCCAGATTCATGCTTATTCAATTGAATATCTGACCATTGATCAGGGGTTGCCGCACAACGGAGTAACTTCTATTATTCAGGATAAAAAGGGATTCATCTGGTTTGGCACCTACGGCGGACTGACCCGGTACGACGGACAAAACATGAGGGTGTTTCAGTTTGAACCGGGAAACCCCAATAGCCTCACAAACAATTCTATAATAGCCCTCTTCGAGTCATCGGATAGGAAAATTTGGATAGGCACAAAATCGGGAGGCCTTAATTGCTTTGATCCCTTATACGAAACCTTCAGCCATTACATGTTTGATGCAGCTAACCCCAAGTCCATAAGCGGAGACGATGTGCTCTCGGTAGCCGAAACAACCGATGGAATAATCTGGGTGGGCACAAATGGCAACGGGCTTAACTGGTTAGATGAGCGCACTAAAGAATTTCACAGGCTGCTCAAGGGTCACATCATTATCGATTTACTATGCGCTCCTAACGGGACCTTATGGATCGTATCCACCGGGGGACTCTTTAAAATCGAAAAGGGCTCCAAAACTCCCACGATGGTTCCATTAGTTCTTCCCAAAGAAGCCACGCCAGCATCCATTGCAATGGACAAAGAGAACGGACTATTGTTTATGGCGGGATGGGAAATGGGGCTTGTGATTTATGATGTTCGAAAACAAAAAGTAGTCAAACATATAATTGCTCCCCGCGATCTGGCTTCCGGATATTCGAATGATCTTTATTCTCTTCACTGGGACCAGTATTCAAAAAAGTTGTGGATAGGGTCTTGGGGTGAAGGCCTAAAATGCATGACGGATGACTTTACCCTTGAGAGAATTCTCATCGCTCCCGAACCAAGGACCCGACACAACACGAACTACGACGTTGTCCTTGATATTTTCGGAGATCAGTCGGGCAATATCTGGGTAGGCACCGACGATGGAGGAGTCTGTAAGTTAAGTGCACAGAATAGTTTCTTCAAATCTTATACATTCAACAATAGCGAACTAAGTGCCGGTCACGTTCTCTGCATGGTGGAAGGTGAAAAAGGCAGCTTGTGGATTGGGACGAAAGGCGGAGGACTGGATGAGCTTCGGGGAGAAAAGATTATCCATCGCAAGATAGTCGACAATGAATTGAGAAATGTGAAAGTGAATAACATCACCACGCTATACAAAGACGTTGATGATGTTATCTGGTTTGGATCAGACTTCGGACTGCATAAAATCAAGACAATAACCAATGACAAAATACACGTTGAAAGCTTTTCTCCAGATCGGCTTAGAAATAATTCACTAAGTGATCGGATGATTACAGCCATACATCGTGATCGCCAAGGTACATTTTGGGTGGGCACACACCGCGAAGGGATAAACAGATTGATTCGATATGATGAAGACGGCTTGCCAGTCTTTAAGGGATATCGATCCAACCAAAGAAATATTCACAGCCTGGCCACCAATAGAATAAGCTGTTTCTTCGAAGATCGAAAAGGTAGATTCTGGGTGGGTACCTTCAAGGGCCTTCACCTTTACAAACCAGATATTGACGGTTTTCTGAAAATATTCCATGAACCTGAGAAAGCTGCAGGTCTAAGCAACGACATTGTAACCTGCATAACGGAAGACCATGATGGAAACATTTGGGTCGGCACTCCCAGCGGGCTTAACAAAATTATTGTTGACAAGGGCGTCCTACAGGCAAGCTATTTAACGCGAAAGGATGGGCTACCCAATGATTACATTAATTCAATTCAGGTAGACGATGCTGGGATGCTTTGGATAGGCTCCAACGGAGGACTTTTTCGATTCAATGTAAAAGACCACGAGGTTCATTTGTTCAATGTTAAGGATGGTTTACAGAGCAACGCCTTTTCTGAAAACGCAGCATTCAAAGGCACAAATGGTATAATGTATTTTGGCGGGGTAAACGGCTTCAGCGCGTTCAATCCTATGGAAGAGTTTACCGTCGATGTATTGCCATTGGCTTTTACTTCCCTTAAAATAATGAACCGTGAAGTACAACCCGGCATCGAAATAAATGGTCGAAAGCCAGTTGAAAAATCAATTTCCTATACCGACAACATTACACTTACCCACCGCGACAAGGTAATAAGTGTAGGAGTCGCTTCGCTGGACTTTGCAATACCGGAGAAAAAACAATACGCATTCAAACTCGAGGGTTTTGATACGGAGTGGGCCGATTTTCAAAGTTCATCAACTGTAACATACACGAATTTAAAGGCAGGTACCTATACATTACTGGCAAAAGTGGGCGACTCGGGAAACGTATGGGTAGGAGAACCAATCGCATTACGCATTACCGTTCTGCCCGCGCCTTGGGAAACCTGGTGGGCCTATACACTTTACGCAGGAGCGATCGTGGCCATTGTACTTCTTTTCAGGAGAATAGAAAAAAAACACATAGGCCTTAAGGATGCCGTCCAGGCTGCAAGACTTGAAAAGCTGAAGGAGAAAGAAATCAGTGAAATGAAAATCAGGTTCTTTACCAATGTCTCTCATGAGTTGAAAACACCGTTAACGTTAATAACCAGTCCGTTGGAAGAATTATTGGTGAGTGAAGGTGTACCAAAGAAAGTCCGCGAAAAACTTTTATTGATGCATAGGCATTCTGACCGGCTCCTCACGCTAATACATCAATTACTGGATCTCAGAAAAGCGGAGAGCGGAAACATGAAGCTGCTGGTAGAGCAGCTCGACATCGTGAAATTCGCGTTTGACGTTTTTAATTCATTCATCGATCTCGCAGAAAGCCGTAACATAGCTTATCACTTTCAAAGTGAAATAGAGAACCTTTTGATTGCTTTTGATAAGAACAAAATCGAGATGGCGCTAACCAATATTCTCTCTAATGCCTTTAAGCACACTCCTGAATCGGGTGCCATCTATTGCCGTATTGAAGTCGAAAAAGAAATAACATCAAACAAGGCATTCTGCAACATCAGCGTTAAGGACAGCGGACGCGGTATACCTCAAGAAGTGAAGGATAAAATATTTGATTTATATTATCAGGTCACCATGGTTGACTCCGTAAAAATTTCGGGGACTGGAATCGGCCTCTCTCTGGTAAAAGAAATTATGCAGATGCATGAAGGTTGTGTAACCGTTGAAAGTATAGAAGGAAAGGGATCTCAATTTACACTTAAACTCCCCCTGAAGCCTATATCAGAAGATGCAAAGTTTTTTAGATCGCCGAATGCTCAACCAGAAACCAAAGTAGAAATAGCAAACGAAAAGGACACGGAAACCTCCGCAGAATCTGCGCCTCAAAAAGAAATCGATGACAGTGAAAAAGACCTGATTCTTGTCATTGAAGATACGAATGAACTTCGGAATTATTTAGTAGGTCTCCTCACCGACGAATTCAGTGTAATTCAGGCGTCATCAGGTGAAGATGGGCTGAAACTTGCCATGGCGAAAATTCCCGACATCATTATCAGTGATGTTATGATGGAAAAGATTGATGGATTTGAAGTTTGCCACAACGTAAAAAATAACGTAAACACTTCCCATATCCCGGTTCTCTTACTCACCGCTAAGAATATGCCTGAGAACGAATTGTCAGGATTCAATGTGGGCGCCGATGATTACGTCAAAAAACCTTTCAATCCGGCCATTCTGATCGCCCGGGTCAAACGATTACTTGAATCACGCAAGCAATTGAAGGAGTACTATGGCAGGAAAATTACGCTACAGCCCACCAACATCGAGATCACATCCTATGATGAGATATTCCTTCAAAAGGCAATGACCTACGTGGAAGCCAATCTCCAAAACCAGGATCTCACTACAGAATCACTGGGACTTGAGTTGGCAATGAGCCACTCAACATTGTATCGTAAACTGAAGGCGCTCACGGGCCTTACTATAAATGAATTTATCAGATCGATTAGGATAAAACGAGCTGCACAATTATTGGAGACCGGAGAGTATTCCGTTTCAGAGGCGGCATTCGAGACAGGATTCTCTGAGGTTAAATACTTCAGAAACTATTTTAAAGAACAATTCGGATGTCCGCCGTCAGAATACATGACGCACAAAAAAACATAAGTAAATACCTCAACACATTTGTGAATACCAAGACTTGTATCCTGTAAGGGCACATTGCTATCGGCAATTTATTATCCGGGTGCGATTATATTCAATAAGGTGCTTGCCAATGGTTCAAGCTTTAAACCATGACGTCAGTTTTTTGAAATATCAGAGGTGGTCTTTTGGTCCTTGAATCTGGTTGGAGTTACCTACAGCCACTTCAAATTCAGTCCTGAGTTTAAGCGAAATTTAGAGAAAGACTCGGGCAAACTTTGCCAGAATTTTTTTTGACATTGACGCTTAATTTAAAAGTGTCGATAATCTTGAAATGGCCTAAATTCGTAGATTAATTGGTTCGAATTTTTACTGCAACCCCGACCAATAGCCAAGCACAATCATCAATCCCAAATCATAAACATTTCGGCCTCACTCCGACCGCAAACTGTTCACCGGATTCTGAACCGCGGCCTTAATCGCCTGAACACTTACAGTCAACAATGCAATGATCAACGCCATTACACTTGCCACGGCAAAGATCCACCATTCCACATCGATATGGTAGGCAAAATCCTGTAACCATTTGTCGGTGAAATACCACGCAGCGGGAATGGCAATGGCCACTGCTATCAGCACTAATTTCAAAAAGTCTTTTGACAATAGCGCTGTGATTCCGGGTATGGAAGCTCCCATCACTTTGCGAATGCCGATCTCTTTGGTGCGTTGTTCGGCCATGAATGTAGCAAGCCCGAATAAACCAAGACAGGAGATCAGGATCGACAGTGAGGCAAAATAGGTGATCAATTTTCCTGACTGCCTCTCCCCTTTATACAATTGGTCAAAGTCTGCATCCATGAAGCTGTATTCAAAGGGAAGATCAGACGCCACCGACTTCCATTTGTCTTCAATTGCCGATACAGTCTTTGTAATATCTGATCCCGTGATTCTTACCGTCATTGCGCCATCGTCCGAACCGAAAATGAATGCTAATGGTTTAACGCGCTCGCGCAATGAACTGAAGTTGAAATCTTTCACGATGCCGATCACCCGAAATTCTTTTAATGTTTTTGTATTCTCGTCAACGATGCGATAAAGTTTTTTCTCAAGTATATCGTGGTTGCCCATGAATTTTGCTGCGGATTCATTCAGGATCAATGCTGCAGTGTCAGCTGCGATGTCTTTCGAGAAATTACGGCCTTCCAACACCTGTATGCTCATGGTTTCGAGGTAGTCTTCATCGATCATCCATTTTTGCATGCTGATCATGTCTTTCGTGTCTAGCGATCGGGAGGTGAAGAACGAGTCGTTGTTTCGATAATAGTTGACCGGCAGAAAGCCCGTCACGGTTGTCTTCTCTACTCCACTAACCTGGAGCAAACTTGTTTTCAATGCTTCCATACGATTTCCAAGTTGGTCGATGTTATTAATAATCAGCAGTTGCTCGCGATTGTAGCCTACATCTTTGTGTTGGATATACTGCAACTGTCTGAACACAATCAACGTTCCCGCGATCAGCAATACAGAGGCAGCAAATTGAAATACTACCAGGACATTTCTGAACACTGACCGCTTCCCACCTCTACTGTGTGTTCCTTTAAGCACGGATACCGGTTGAAAGGCCGACAAGTAAAATGCAGGATAGCTCCCGGATAAAACACCAACGACAATCGTTAGAATGACTAACGCTGCAATTACCTGGGGCGTCAATAGAATGGAAGAGTCAAGAGGCTTTCCGGTGAGCGCATTGAAAAATGGAAATATGGTTACGGTGATGGCAATGGCAAAGAGCATGGCTGCCGTGCAAGTGAGAACTGATTCAGTAATAAACTGTCCAACCAATGCACTTTTCTTTGAGCCCATCACCTTGCGCATGCCTACCTCGCGGGCGCGGTTAGCGGAACGGGCAGTGGCAAGATTCATAAAATTGATGATCGCGATGAAAAGAATGCAAGTCGCGATCGCTGAAAATATATAGACGTATTGAATGTTTCCGGAGCCGTTAAGTTCACCGATCCTATTAGACCGCAGATGTATGTCCGGTAGGCATGTCAGGGAAGCTTTGAAGAAATTTCCCTCCCTGTTAAATTCATCGAGCGACTTTCCGATGATGGCTTTGAGCTGTGGCCCGAGATGGCGATCGAGCATTTTGTTCAGCAACGGAACAACTTCATCCACGTTCGCGCCGTCTTTCAAAAGCAGGTACGTGTTCCAGTTTTGACTTCCGGCCCACGTTTCCTCGAGCGCGTATTTATCCTCAACGAGTGGGAGGAAGCTGGTAAACTGAAAATGCATATTCGAAGGAAGATCTTTGATCACTCCTGTTATTTTCCGCGAGCGCGTATTATCAAGGGTGAGCGTTTCGCCAACAACGTCAGTTCTATTGAAATATTTTCGCGCGACAGACTCTGTGATCACGATTGAATTAGGCTCCGTCAACGCGGTTTTAGGATCGCCCCAAATCATGGGCAGTGTGAATACTTCAAACAATGTAGAATCCGCCCATGCGACATTTCCTTCGCGGATATTTTCATTTCCTTTTTTTACAAGAAAGCCTCCATACCATCGCAGGCGCGTTATCTCCTCAACTTGCTGGATCTCGTTTTTTGCTGTCTCGCCAAACAACGGATTTGCACATGCAAGATCTAAGTGATTGTCACCGAACTTCAACTCCATGTTTACCCGATAGACTCTCGCTGCTTTTTCATGGAAGCGATCATAGCTTAGCTCATGCTTTACATACAGGCCAATCAGCAAACATGCAGATAAGCCAACAGCAAGTCCGGTTATGTTGATAAATGAATAACCTTTGCTCTTAAGAAAGGTTCTCCAGGCGATCGTGAAGTAATTTTTGTACATGCCGAAAGTATTTAATGACGGTGATGATTTTCCGCGAATAGCGAAGGGCTGAATAAACTGACTGACGTTAAAGACGAAGAGAGCATCAGCTTTCCATTGAGGCATAGACTTTCTCCTGCGTTCGTATAGCTCGATCATATCACCGAGCACAGCCTCTGACAGATGGTCGTTGCAAAACCATTTGAAAAACTGAACTGCCCGGCGAGGTGGTGATGTTCGTTTCATGCTTTGCTTGCCTCCCAAACAATTTTTGGAACCTGCTTCCACATACTATTGCGAAGATCACGCGACTCGGCCAGCACTTTCTTGCCCGCCTGAGTCAATTGATAGAGTCTTTTGTCTCGTCCACCGCGCATTTCAGTGGAGCCTCCCATCCGTGATTTCAGGTAGCCCTTCTCCTCGAGTCGCACCAGTGCCTTGTGCACGGAACTCATCATAGCGTTCCGCCCGCTCTGCTTTTCCAACTCATCCACAATGGCGAGTCCATAGGCATCGTCAAACAGAATTCCTACGCATAAAAGGACCAGTTCTTCAAATTCACCGATATAAGTACCTTTCATTTGTTTCACCTTTGCCTACTAATATAGACGCTGGAGGGCAGAAATGGTTGCGGGTCGACGTAATATTTTTTTAATGGGGCTCCGAGAACTTGATCTTAAAGCGCTTGCGTCAAGCGTTTCGCATGAGCGGTTGCCCTACTCAGCTTACTTCCACGCGCGCCATTCCTCTTTCTCATTTGGTGTCATCTCGCCCTGAATTGTGAAATCTACGGGGTGCGTCAAATGTTTTTTTAATTCCTTCGCAACAGCAAAACTGCACGTGATCTGCGTCAACTTCTTTTTTTGAATAAAAGGCTCGTAATCGCTTATGTGAAGTCCGAAGATCTTAAGCTCCTTTAACGATTTTAATTTATCCACAAATGAAAGGTCCGTGATTCCGGTGCCGGAAATATTCAGTGTGTTGAGATGCTCAAGTCTTGTCAGTGGATCGGCAGACCGGATGGCGGTGTTGCTGATATCAAGCTCCTTTAGTGATTTTATATTTCCAATTACTTCAAGATTAGTAACCTCACTGCCTTCAATATTAAGGGCCTCCAATGCAAGATCCTGCAACGGACTGAGATCATGAATTTTAAGTTTATTAAGAAAAAGTTGCCGGAGACGCTTAAGATTTTTCAGCGCATCGAGGTTTTTTACAGCACTGCTACTTAGGAAAAGTATTTTAATTAAGGATAACGACTGCAGCGGAGACAAATCCGTTAAAGCTGTTCCACTTAAAATTACCTCGCGTAGATTTTTGAAATAATGGATGTACTTCAAATCGGGTACTGGCAATTTACCCGGGTAAAAACGGACGATACGCGCTGGGTGCGCAAAACCAAGCCCCTGAAAATTACAGTTTGCGTTGGCCAAAGCCTTCCATGCTTCCGGAGCTGTGTCAAGCCAGGTGTGATAGTTTTTTTCGCTGTCGTTCAGCGTTGACTTAGGCAGATCAAGCACTTTTAACCAGTCTAGAAAGTGCCAGATCACCTGACCGTCAATGGCGAAGCGGTATACCTTGGGTAAAGGCAGAAGGTTACCATCATCATCTTCTTCTTCGTCAGCATCATCATCATCCTGTGCGAGTATTGTTAACCGTTTTTGTTGAACGAGGCCGAGCATAAATTCAAGAAGCTCTTTTACTCCGGAAGCAATGACGTATTTTGTGTTCTCGTCCCTGCCGAAATTGATCACCTGTCCTGGCGTACCCTTGACGTCGGGATTTATATCAATGCCGATATAGTTGCCTCCTGAATCTTTACTGATCGGTATCCACCCAGCATTAATATATTGTTCGCGAATGTAATCAGCGGGTATCGAATGCACATTGATATCAAATGAAGATGTGTCACCAAGTTGCTGGTTTAAAAACTTCCATTGCTCCATAGACTCCTCGATCGTGATAAATGGAAGCGAAAAGAAAAATTCCAGGCCATACTTCTCCTGGCGTTCCTGGCCGTTGTGGCACTCGTACAGTTCTTTCAAGTCAGCCGGTAAAGGTCTTCCGATTAACTGTTCATATGCTGCGATTTGTTCTTTCGATGCAGGATGATTAAAAGATTTAACGTAGCCAGGATATTGATTTTCAAGTTCCCGGGTAACCTTATTAAAAATGTCTCTAACCATAATAAACGCAACGTGCTTTAAGTGAAAATAGCAATTGTTTACGAAACCTAAATTTCATGATGACAAAGTTCCATGAGCATCAGATCTGCTCAGCCTGGAGAGAACGATGAATTTCCTACATGGAATCTTCACTCAAAAGGTGCTTCCACTCAAGACATGTAGCGGTGAAAATGTGAGCGTGATCTTTCGCTTGAGCATCTAATGACTGATTAGTGGGTCGTGAAGTTTGGGAACAAAACAGAACAGAATTTCAAAAGAGCGTGTGTTTGTTGGTGTCCGCTTCGCGCTAAGGCAACGTTAACACACAACAAAGGCGCGTGTGTGCAGCTCTCTCGAAATACAGGATACCCCAACGAAGGCGAAAAAAGGTAATTTTTTTCTGCAGCTAATAGATTAGCCCCCGTTGTAACCGTCCCGAAGCAACCCTTACCAGGCAATAGTTGTTTGAAAATGCAGGATCCCTACGAAGAGACTTTGGTAGCCAGCGCAAATGTTGTGGTGGTTTTAAGAAACGCGCATAGTCGATGATTGCTCCGGTTCTCGCGAGTTGGTGTTGTAGCAAATTCAACTAAAGGCACACCCTACTTGCCTGATCTCGCAAGCTTTTTGTATTTGGTAAATTGGTCAGCTGTTAAAATACTTTTAAGCTTCTCATCAAATGCATCCTGGTTGGCATTCATTGCTTCGTTTTTAACCGTTTCAGAATCTGTGCTGAACTTTATTTCGTCGACCGACTTCGTGTTTGCCAAATACGTATCGTACACTTTCTTAGATGTCGCCTCATCAAGCGTTAATAGCGCAGTGAGGCGATCAGTAAATTCTTTGGAGCGTGCCGGAGCATCACCAGCCGCATGCCATTCACTTCCTGTTTTCTTTGGTTTACTTTGCGCCGTCTGTGCCGAGCAACATACAATCACAGAAAGAATCAACAGGGCTGACAAAATGATTTTGTTCATATATTTTTACATTGATGATTAATCGTTCTTAAGAGAATTTACCGGATCAGCAAGAGCAGCTTTGAATGCTTGAGTGCATATGCTTAACAACGCAATAGCAATTGCCAGCACTCCCGCAAAAATGAACAGTCCCGCAGTAACATCTGTTTTGTAAGAAAAATTTCTTAGCCACAGGTTAATACAAAACCAGGCAATGGGAACCGAAATAAAAATTGAAATCAGGATCAGCTTTAAAAAATCTCTAGCAATAAGGCTTACAATCAACGTTGCTGACGCTCCCAATACTTTCCTGATACTAATCTCTTTTGTTCTGCTTTCTGTTGTTAACGCTGATAGTCCATACAAGCCAATGCAGGAAATAAATATTGTCAGGAACGCGCCCAGTGTAATGATCTGTTTCCATCGCGCCTCGCTCCTATACATCTCGCGGTTGACGTCTTTCTTGAATGAATATTGAAACGCATCAAATGGCGCGATCTTTCTCAGGCTGCTTTCCAGGTTTGTTAAAGTGGTAAAAATATTCCTAGGTTCAATACGCACAAGAAATTTACCTTGAGGCAGTCGCGGTTCGTAAGTAAACACTTGTGGCTTTATTTTTTCTTTCAATGACTCAAAGTGATAATCACTCACGATACCCACGACGATTAATTTTTTGTCTCCCCATCCCGGGATATCCATATAATCAACGGTCTTTCCAATGGCATCCACCCATCCAACTTCCTTCACAAAAGCCTCATTCACAAGCACCGCACCAGTCGAGTCACCTGGGAATTGCTTAGAAAAATTTCTTCCCGCTGCCATCGGTACCTTCATCGTTGGAATATAGTCTTCATCCACATGTTCGTAAAAAGCGACAAACTCCTTCCCTCCTGCTTTTACAGGTCTTTGAAACTTTCCAACATTCTTGGTTGCAACGATTTCCACTCCGGGTATGGCGGAGAATTCAGATTTCAGTATTCGACTGATCGCTCTATCACGGACAGCTTTTTCAACCGTTACCTCCACAAGATTCTCATCCTGATAACCAAGATCTTTTTTAATCAAGAAATTAAACTGTCTGTGAATGACGAGGGCTCCAATAATTAACATGATGGCAAGGGAGAATTGCACGACCACCAAACTCTTCGCCAGATAATTTCCACCGATGGATTTTTTTCCGGCGCGCAGAGACTTTACAGGACTAAAACCGGAAAGCACCAGCGCAGGATAAAAGCCGGAGACAAAGCTTGTCACGAACAACAACGTACCAAATCCCACGACAAGGTTGGTATCCAATAGATACGAGAGACTGAGTTGCTTGTTTGCCAGATCATTAAATACAGGCAATGAAAGCTGAGTCATCAGCACGGCCAGAAGGAAAGCCAGGAAGCAAAGCAGAAACGACTCACTCAAAAATTGAACAACTAGCTGAAATCGCTGGCTTCCGATTACTTTGCGTATCCCAATCTCTTTACCTCTTCGCAGGGATTGCGCGACAGCGATGTTGATGAAGTTAATGCAAGCAATGATCAATATAAAAACAGCAATTCCTGTAAGCACATACGAATAGATAGGATCACTTGCGTTTGAAACGCCCTCGTATTCCGAATTCAAATGCATTTGGCTAAAAGGCAAGAGCCCCCAGATAAACTTGTCGCCATATCCCATACTTCTCATCTCATCGATCTCTGGTTTCGCCTGCGTCTCATAGATCTTTGTCATCTTTGACTTAATTGCAAGTGGATCACAATCTGGATTCAAAAGAAAGTACGTTTGAAATGACACCCAATGCCAGCCATTATCGGGATGAATTTCCTCCAGGTATTTAAATGGCAAAATCATTCTGAACTTTATAGTGGAATTTTCCGGTGCCTTTTTACTAATGGCTGAAACTGTGAACATCTCAAATTCTCCATCCACCTGAATCTCCAGCGTTCTTCCTACAGCATTCTCAGTTCCAAAATACTTAAGTGACATCTCAGGAGTAATCACGAGAGAATGCATATTTGATAAAGCCCTCTCTGAATTGCCGGCTACGAGGGGAAATGTGAAAACTGAAAAGAAATTGTCATCAGTCCATAACACATCTTCGTGGAATATGTCAGTACCGAGCCTGATTGTAACGGGTTGGTTTTTTGTTCGAACAAAAGATTGTATTTCGGGAATTTCCTTTGCGAAAGCCGGGCCTTGCACCATGGCAGCGAGAGCAAATTTTTTTGAATAGCCATTGACCTCTACACGATCGCACATAAGCTGATAAATGTTCTTTTCATTTTTATGAAAGCGATCATAACTGATCTCGTCTTTCGTATAAAGGAAGATCAGCATGCAACAAGACAACCCAATGCTAAGACCTGTAATGTTGATAAAAGAATATCCTTTGCTTCTTAACATTACCCGGTAGGCGATTTTAAAATAACTTCTTATCATGCTGTAGGTAATAGATGAACCAGAATAAGGATGGAAGGCAGATCGCTGTTTGCGTTTTTTTACCGCATAAGAAAACAGCAGTGATAAAACGCGTTTCCAATATTTAAGCTTTGCTTGCCTCGCCGGCATTATTTTACTGTCGGAATAAAATAATTCTTCGATATCGCCTTGCAGGTCTTCGATTTGAGCATTCTCACTAAACCACAGCAAGAGCTTATCGGCAAGCCGCGGTGGCCGAATGTTGCGATGAGCTTTCATTTTGACAACGAAAGATGTGCTTTTGATAATTTCCAAAGTTCATCCCGCAGATTCTTGATCTCATGAAGTGCGACTTTCCCTTGTTTGGTAACATCATAGAAACGCTTTCGTCTGCCTCCCCTCTCCTGAGTAGGTTCTCCTAACCACGATTTCAGAAAATTCTTTTCTTCAAGACGTGTAATTGTTGAGTGAAGTGCACCGATACTAATGGATCGATTACTTCTTTTCTCAATGTCCTCTTTGATAGATACACCGTAGGCCTGGTCGCCTAAGCTAGCGATGGTGAGTAAGACTAGTTCTTCAAATTCGCCGATGTATCCTTTCATACTTTCCGTAATAACGGAAAAGTTATTGATATGTTTCTTCTTTTCAGAAGAAATAATAAGATAAGTATTTAATTGGTAGTGCCGTATTAACACACCAGCCCCCTGCATAGATGTCTGTTACAGGATTGGATCGACGCAAATCAATTTTCTGCTCCACCAAAGACAACCCATTATTCCGCCAACAACTTATCCACCCTTCCTGCTTTACTCAGAAAGTATAAACTACCTACGATAATTTCCTACATGGAATCTTCACTCAAAAGGTGCTTCCACTCAAGACATATCGCGGTGAAAATGTGAGCGTGATCTTTTGCCTGATTGGCGCTTCGTAGTTATTGGGCAAGCGCGGAATGACGGCTCGATTTAGGCCTGTGTGCATTTCTTTTTGTCTATGAGAAGCAACCATGTTCCTGAGCGCAAGCCTACGATAGGCAGAGAATCTCTCGCCGAAATTTGAACGGCAGCGTCAGAACATTAAGGAGTCGCTGCAGCGCTTTTGCCGGAGACTACCGTGATTCAATGTGTGGGCATTCAATTCTTCGAGAAGGTTGGGTGAAGTATTCACTGATCAATGCGGGGACCGCGGCAAAGATTGTTGATGTGTTTTAGTTCCGGCATACGCGGGACAAGACGCCAATCGATGAACACTGCGGTTCTAATGATTGATGAAGATAAATCACAGAGCGCAATTCTAATTAAAAAATACAACATGCCTATCGATGAGCATTGCGGCCGCTGATTACCTAGCCTCGCACAGACCGGAATTTGGCTTGCCTTAATTTGATGGCAGCTTGAAGTTCAGCAACGCTCTTGCAGTCAAAAATATTAGGTTCATGCAGTATTACCGGATCCATGTTATTCTCGAGAAGCAACTTGTTCAATACACGCGCTGCTGATCCTGCTTCGTTTGCAACGCTTTCGCGCCCATCACATCCGCTTCGTTCTCCAATCCGTGATCATCATTGATATTCACTTTACTTCTCATCTGCATAGTTGCTCTCACCCTTCCCTGCTTTTGCTGCACTACATGCCAGGCCTCGTGTGGCAGATGCTTCTCTTGTCCGCTTGCAATATGTATCTGGTTGCCCTGCGCATAGGCATGAGCGTTGAGCTGTGCTGGTTGTGCGGAATTGTAATGGACCTTTACATCACTCATGTCTATTCCAGAAAGTGATTCCATTCCCGACTTCAACTGATCGGGCATTCCGGTTTTATTTTCTTTGCGCTGAAGAGGTTGCTGAGATGTGAGATTACTGGCAGGCGGAGCCAGGCTCACACCTTTTCTATTTACTTTCTGCTGAGCGACATCGGTTGGTTTTGACATGTGAGTTTTCATTCGCAGTTAGTTAATTCTTTACCAACATAACCCAGGTTCGGATAAATGATCGCTTGGGTAATTCGTTAGCGGGTTGTTGGGCAACGGCAGGGCTAACAGCTGCTGGAGTGGCTGCGGCCGCATTGGCGGCGTGATGCTCTTTCATCGCCTGAAGGGCTTCCTGATTTTCTTTTTGAACTGCGGGATCGCTGTTTGCCCTTGGCCTTCCTCCCACTTTTGTCGGCACTTCACGATGATCGGGCGGCGCACCATCTTTGGCCACCTCAACGCCACCAGCGTAACCGCTCTTTTTATATTCAGCCCAGTTGATATTACCAATCTCGGTGAGAAGCCTGTTGTAATCGGCTCCAGCTTTGTCTGCCCGTAATTCATTGGCTTTGTCACTCCAGGTACCAAGGTCTTTTAGCCAGTTCGTTCCTTCAAATATTGACTTCGGTTTTTTGGCAACCAACAGCATCGCTTCATAGAGGAAATATCGAGCATGGCCATCTCCCTCATTTTCCAGCCATTCGTGGACGTCGTTTTTTGTGAACTCAGGCCTGCTCTCCATCGAGGGTGTGGAGTGCCAGGCCAGCTCATCGATCCACGAAACATAACTGTAAGGTTTAACTGTTCCTCCTTCCCATCTTTTCCTTCCCGGTGTTTCCGGGGCAAGTTTTCCTATTTTCTTTTTTGCGGCCAGTATCTGATCATATTCTTCTTGAGGAAGCCAGTTCTGCAAGTGTGCATGCCGTTCAGGATCAGCCTCCTTGTTATCGTACGTCCATTCGGTTGCCGGCATGTCAGCGGGGTTGTTAAAAATCAGGTTAACGAAAAGATTTTTGGAGTCGGTATCTTTGTGAACTTTCAGATATTGATAGTCTTCTTTGAACTCGCGATCAGGGTAGAAATTGACTTCAATGACGGCTTTCCATGTTTTCTGCTGAAACCATTTTTTGGAACGCATGTAGTCGAGTTGCCCGTTCGCTTCCAAAAAGCTCATCAGAAACTGTCCAACTTTGCGTCGGAGTGGACGTCCAACGTCTGTGGTTCCGGGGGCAAAATAGCCTGTGTTAAAATCCCGGTCGTACGGAACTGTTAGCTTGCCTAATACGAGGTAGTCATCAGTGAGTTTATCCTCATTCTTTGCCGCATATTCGACCAGCTCTTTTGCCAGCGGTCCCCAGAGATCTACCTGCTTCCCCATTTTTGCCCGCAAGTCCTCAAGCTGGCCTGACGCCATCCATAAGCCCGGCTTGTCGTCCAGTGATTGTTCAGCGGGCGCTTTCGAAACCGGTTCTTCACTTTTTTTAAGATCCACGTCATGTTCAGTCTCGCTATTTCCGAGCTGGGCTACTTCAGAATGCGCTGGAATTACCTTAGGCGGAACAAGATTTGGGCTAACGCCATGCGGAGCGGAGAGCACGCCCGGATTTGCTTTCGTAACCGGGTACAAGGGACTCCTGGCTAGCTGCGCTCTCAGACTGGTAAGCACTTTTAAGCTTACCAGGGAAAGAACCTCATGTGCGTTGGTGGTGTTCAATTCTTCCGACATATAAAGCCTGAGTGCCCGTTCTACTGTTGCCGCCGGTAATTTTTTATAGTATGAAATCCAATACGCCAGATAAGGACAGTTGCGTGTAGTCTGATGAATTTTCGCGAGCTCAACACCGGCTAACTGTGTGAGCCAGCTCTTGAGTTGATCGAGAAATTGATCTTTGGCCATCTGTCCTTCTTTTGCGTCTTGGGCTTCATGAACCAAAAAATGCTGTATGACTTGCATCTCTACACTTTCATCTTCGGCTTTTTGAAAAGGAAGATGGGTCGACTCCAGGTGGTAAGCCACATTCTGAAATGCAGAATCATCCAATTGCACAGTGGTGTTATTTTTAACGGGCTTGTATTGGGCAGTCAATGATCTCGCGCCCATCCTATCGGCTTCATTTTCGAGCGCTGTGTCATCGTTGATATTGGTTTTTTCCTTTAGCTGTTTTGTTGGCTTCACCCTACCTTGCTTCTGCTGCACCACATGCCATGCTTCATGCGGCAAATGTTTTTCCTGGCCGGGTGCAATGTGTATCTGATCTCCCTGCGCATAGGCCTGGGCGTTGAGCTGTGCAGGCTGTGACGAATTGTAATGGACCTTAACATTACTCATATCCATTCCGGAAAGCGACTCCACTCCTGACTTCAACTGATCGGGTAGGCCTGTTTTGTTTTGCTTACGCTGAGCAGATGGAGGTGTAAGACTAGCGCCTTTTCTTTTTTCCTTTTTCTGGATGTTGCTGACGTTTGGTAAAAGACGTTTTTTCATTTGCGTTTAGCAGGCTACTTTTTGACAATCGTTACCCAGGTCCTGATAAATGTCCGGTTTGGTAACACTTGTGTAGCAGATGAATTGGCCGCGGCAGCAGAGGCGACTGGTTGAGGCGCTGCCGCAGACTGTTGATGTACAGGTTTCTTGATGGCCGCCTGGGCTTTTTTCATTGCTGCTATTGCAGCAAAGTTTGCATCTTGAACTTTGGGATCACTATTGGCCCGTGGTCTGCCGCCTGCGCTTGTCGGTATTCCGCGACCCTCGGGCACGAGATCACCCCTCGGATCTCTAACCTCCACAAAACCTGCCCCTCCAGTCCTTTTCTGGCTGCTCCAGTCAATCGCTTGTGCTACGTGTACGATCTCTTCATACCAAGGTATTCCGCCTTCAGTTTTTCCATTACGAAGATCAGCAGCTGCAGCCTCCCACGTTGCCAGGTCTGTGAGCACCACCTGAAGCCATTCGCGACAATGGATGAGTTTTCCATGACGTAAAACAATTAGCATCGCTTCGTAAAAGGCCAAACGATCACTTTCCTTCGCACCCGCACCCTTGGCAAGCCAGTGCAATATAACATCACCCTTAAATGCAGGCCGTGGAAGCATGGCAGGCGTAGCATGCCAATATAACTCATCTACCCAGGAAGTATACGTATGAGGTCCGGCAGCAACTCCACCTTCCCAATAATCTCTGCCTCTTCCGCCTTTTGATGCCGCCATCATCTTTTTCGCTTTTATAATGTCTGATACTTCCTTTTCAGGCAGAAAGTGCAGCAATTCTTGTAATCGTTTTTGGTCCGGTAGAGCTTCATCCATGGTCCATTCGGTTCCGGGTATATCTGTTTCATTGTTGAAAATCAGGTTCACAAAAAGATTTCGCGAATCGGTATCTTTATGCACTCCCAGTTCTTCATCTGCTTCGCTGAAACCTCTCTCAGGATAAAAATTTATCTCAATTACTACGCTGTACAGCCCGCTTGTAAACCATTCCTGGGATTGTATGTAGCCGAGCTGGCCGTTCGCACGCATAAAAGCGATTAGGAAAGCAGCGATCCTCGAACGCAGAGTGACACCGATATTTTTTCCAGGGCCATCGCCAGGTTGAAAGTCCTTTGGAGAAGGTGAAAGATCCACAGGTATGGTCAGCTTGCCGCAATCTAAAATGGCACCGGGATCTACTTTTCCTTCGCAGAATATGAGAAGGTCTTTGGCTAGCTCGGGCCAGAGCTGGTACTGACCATTCATCATCTCATGAAGCTCGCCCAGAGGAGCCGAATGCATCCATAGAAGTTCCTGGTCATGCAATGATCCCCCCTGGTGAGCGGCTGCTGCCGATGCTCCGCCAGATCCCATGCCAGTTGGAGGTCCATGCAGCATTGGATTATATGATGTGGAAGCAATTGGCTGGGCTGCCGGAATAGAAGCTTCGTGAGCTTTTTCTTTTTCGATAGCCGCAGGCTTGTCAATTACAGGCGCGGGGTTAACCAGCGCTGAATTTGGTGGCGGAAGCAGCACAACGGGTTGTGGCGCTGCGGCAGTTATCTTTTCTTTTTCAACGGCTGCACCTTCTTCGGCAACAACGGTTTTCTTGTCCGGAACAGCAACATCATTTGAGGTGCCACAACCAAGCTGTGCGGTATCTGAATGTATTGGGCTGATCTTAGGTGGAATGAGCTTCTCGCTTACTCCACCAGGAGCACCCAGTATATCGGGATTCGATTTTGTTACGGGATACAATGGACTCTTCGCCAGTTGTGCTCTTAGATTCGCAAGAACTATTTCACACACAAGGGAAAGCACTTCATGCGCGTTGGTTGTGTTCAACGCTTCCGAAGTATAAAGTCTGATGCCTCGCTCTACTGTCGCGGCAGGTAATTTTTTATAATAAGAGATCCAATAATCCAGGTACGGGCAGTTGCGTGTTGTCTGATGAATTTTAGCGAGTTCGGGGTTCGCTACCTGCTCCAATCTTGCATTCAACTGATCGAGAAATTCATCTTTGTGCATCTGCCCTGAAACGGCCTTTCCAGAAGCATCGATGAGAAAACTTTGAAGCTCTCCACCGCCTTCGTTCCCGACTTTCTGAACCGGCAACGCCACTTGATAAACGAGATTCTGAAATTCCTGATCATGAAGCTGCGTGACCCTATTGTTTTGAAGGAGTTTGAATTGCATGTTGAGCGATCTTGCTCCCATCTCATCGGCCTCTTTTTCCAGACCTGAATCATCATTTACATTTACCCTTCCCTTCATCTGCTTCGTCGGCCGAACCCTCCCCTGCTTCTGCTGTACAACATGCCATGCTTCGTGTGGTAGATACTTTTGCTGACCCGGTGCAATATGGATCTGGTTGCCCTGCGCATAGGCATGAGCGTTGAGCTGTGCTGGCTGTGAAGAATTGTAGTGAACCTTTACATCACTGATGTCTATTCCAGAAAGCGATTCCACACCTGACTTCAGCTGATCGGGCAAGCCTGTTTTGTTTTCCCTGCGCTGAACTGGTGAGTTATCAATAAAGGAAAGACCATAAGCCGGTGGGGCCATGCTGGCTGCACTCGTTGAAAAATTATGCGCAGCCTGGACAGTTTCTGTCTGCTTGGTAGGTGTGGCTTTCATATTCATCAACTCACATGGAGCAAAGAACTACGGCTTAAAGCCACTCAACTCCAGTTGTATCAAAAGAAATTCTGTAAACGATTTAATGACTTTGAAATCACTCAACCCCTCACCTTCACCGTAGTAATAAACCTCAGGGTCTTTGTCGTTGCTTTGAGTGAAAAAAGCAAACTGGTATCCCTGGTGCATCCAGAACACAAACGCATCTTTGGGCAGCGCTACTTTTAAATTATTATCGTCAAGTAATTCAATGGCGGCTTCTTTAAGATCGCCAAGCTCATCATAAAAAGCGGATGACCCCAGCATAAAATTTCCCGCGCGCTTCCCCATAGCCGACAGAAAATTTTTATACTCAGAAGGAAGGGGGAATCCGGATATTCCGGCTTCTATTTCTTTAATTTCTTTTTCGGAGCATCCTTCGTAGCTATTGAAGAGTTCGTCTTGTTCCCGTAGTCTATCTATTATTTTTTTCATACTGCATCCGGTTTATTTATTTCCTTGTGTCATTTATAAAGATCATTTTACAATTCGGAAACATGGTTTTAAACTGTGGTATCAAATCTCTGCAAGATGGGCAGTATTCAATCTCAGAAGCAAGGTAAACGGTTTCGGTAACGTCAGGAAAAACCTGACCTTTTTGACCTCCCAATTCACGTGCGATTTTCTCCAGCAATTTGTTTTCAGAATCATGCTTGGCGGTGTGCCCAAGGGCATCATAATGTGTAAAAAAACGATCTGCGTCAGCGGGGGACTTGAGTCGACCAGCATAGTCGTGTTCTCCACTGATTGCCGAAAACTCAGTATAGGCCCGCTTACCAGCTCCTCCTACTATTCCGGCAACTCCCACATTTCTTTTTTTGGATGCTGCGCCCATTGATTCTGTGCGAACGCTTTGAATTTTATTCTTGAAGTAGTCGAAGATTTTCGTTCCAGCTGAATCTTTATAATCTTTATCAGCAACAGTTCCATAATGCTTCAGCTTTATCATCTGAACCACATTACTGGTCTTAAGTTGTTTAGGTTGAGCATCCAGGAAACTAAGGCCGTACGATGGCGGCTTCATTTTTACACTTTTTGCAGCCTCGCTCGTTTTTAGCTGTGTAAGTGTTTCTTTGGTGCTGTACTGTCTCATAAAATGCTTTCGGTTTTATTTGCACATGACAATGGTAAAATCGTCTTTTTCGTATCCTGTTATTAATTCTGCATTTGTTGTCAGATGCTTGCAGAAATTCAGGATTTCATTTTTGTCATAACCTTTCAACCATGGGGATGGTGTCACTGATTCTTCACTCAGTAAATTGAAGGACATGCTCTGGTGCGCACGACTGAATAATTTTACAATGGCTGAATATGGGAACAGCAAATCATCTGTCTGATAATTCAATGCTCCGGACACAATGATATGATCCACTTCAGGCAAACCATCGACAATAAAATCGGCTTGTATAAAGAAGGTGTTCTCTTTATCTGCAAAACGTGCCTGAGCTTTTTTTATAAAATCAGAGATCAGGTCAATGCCGAGGTAAGTGAAGTTTGAATACCGCTCGTCGAGGAAGGATTTTAAATCGCCAATACCACAGCCAACATCGAGTAATACACAGTTAGTCAAGTCTTGAAAGTGAGACATTGCTTTGAAGCGATTTATCTGTGCGGTCTTATTTGTCCAGCCCACATGTTGTGCCGAGTCAGTTGAGTGATAACAGCTTTGCTGATGGTAATAGTGGATGCGTGCCTTTTCGAGTGTATCCATGATCAGTAAAATTTCATATTGCTCAATTCAAATAAATACATCGGCAGCGGAATTTTGCTGCCGATGTATCGGGGATCAGGCATTGATAGCTGCTTGCGCTGCTGCGAGTGACTCTTGGGCCTTGACTACCTTGGCTTTTGCAGTATCCATCGCTTCCTTCGCCGAAGCAACTTCTACTTTAGCATTGTCGACCGCTGCCTGCGTAGCAATTACGCGGTCGTTTGCATTTTGCAAAATCCTGTGAAGTGATATCTCAAGAGGCTCATGCGCTGCTTCCGGTGCGGCCAGCACCATCAGTAATCGAGGATTGGCTGTCCACTTAAGGAGCGCTGAAGACGCCATCGCGATATACGAACCCGTGAGCTCCGTGGAGTTCTTTGCCTGGTTCGATGCCGTGAGTGTATTCAGTGAAGCAGTTAACGCATTGATAACAAGCGTGACTGCTGCGTCTGCACCTTTTTTTATCGTCGTTGCATCAGTAACGAGTTCACTTGAAATCTTGATGTTAGCTGCTTTGCGGCTGTTGATGAAGTCAGAAGCCAGGTTAACAGCATCAGCGGCCTCAATGGATTTCTGAACTACTCTCTCCCACTTTTTTACAAGCCCCGATATATTGTTATAGGTGATCTCTGCAACAAGGTTACTATCACCCGATGTTTGCTCAAGCGCTTTTAAGCTCGATTTGAGTGTGATAAAAGAAGCCCATTGTGCTTTTGCAGTACTCTGATCTGACGTTGCAGTGGTAAGCAGGTTTTGAAAAAGCTGGGCCTTGTTCATATACGAATTATACGCCGACTCTGCCTTGGCTGCAATTGTTGCGGCATCATTGCTTTGACGCACTAGATTCTGGAGTGTAGAATTTTTTATTGAGGTTACATTCAACGTTGTTGGCATAATTGATAATATTTTAGATGATTATATATGATTATAGTTGTTGTAAAGTAAAGGG
>CBQWHS010000004.1:0-20781 GCA_967728665.1 uncultured Chryseosolibacter sp.
AAATACAGAAAGCATTCTAGCATAAAGGCAGGGCGATCATCAATAGCAGAATACAGAAATGCATTTTACGCAGAGGGGGTTGAATGTTTAAACTGGTTAAGTGCCAAATTTATTTTTGTACATCCATCATTTAGATAGCATTTTGAGATCGGTCTCATCGGGTATCATTCCCACAAAAAATTTCAGCTCCTTATTGATATCATTATCTACAAAGAAGCGGACGCGGAGATCAAGCATTGACGTTCGCGGCTTCAGCTAAAGCTGTTCGGGAGAAATGACTGCAAAAGGAATTTTTAACGTTTGTAGTTTCGTAGCACCTGATTTAACAACGTCTTTCACAAGCGAACAATTTCTGTTATTATTACTCTTTAAAATAAAACCTGATGAACCTGAAGACTCTGGCTTACTTTCTATCTGCGATTATTTTTTTCGTTTCGTTCGCATGTTCTTCGGATTCGGATTCCGCTAAGGAGGAACAACTTCGAATTGATACGCTGACAAATAATAACATCGTTGTCGATTCACTTTTTGGAGATACAACCAATGGGATTGGTACCGGAAGGATTTTCACCACACCAAAAACTGTTGTGCTGACTGGCCTAAATCAACATCGTCTTGTTACTATATATAAGACGATCAAAAAGAAATCAAATGAATATTCGATTCGAAAATCTTACTTCTATTATGATGAAGGATCGGATGAGCGTGCTCAATTTTATATGCCTGGAATTGACCTGATCTTTGGATACAACTTGCTTAACATTGCACATTATGATCTTACTTCCGAAAAGCTCAATTATTTATTCGACCGACCTGTGCTCGTGAAGTCGTTGTACTATCCGTCTTTCAAACAAGATTCACTGAATAAAAAACCAATCAACCGCGACTATTATTTGGTCTCCGTCTACGACACAGACACGAATCTCGACACTTTAATCAACAACAAAGATCTTCGAAGGTTTTATCACTTCAATGCTTCAGCTTCTGAGAAGACGATGGTAATTCCTACCAATTATTCCGCGGTGAAGTCAGAGTACGATTCCAAGAATGATGTCATGTATATTTTTGCTCGCCACGATGCAAACACTAACGGTCGCATTGATGAGAATGAACCCACACATATTTTTTGGATAAGCTTGAAAACTCCCGGGGTAGCGAAGAGATTGTATTAACAAATTTTTAGTACACAAACATTAACGGTTTGAAAATTACCGAACTTTCACAACTCCGGATGGCCAATCAACAATTGACTGGTACAGAGTTCAATTCTGTTTCAAATTTGGTCAACTGGATGGGATGTGTGCAGGCTCAGGACTATGCGATGGCCAAGTGGGCTATCGGTCTGCGCCTTGGCAGGAATTTCACCGACGAAAAGGTTGAGGAAGCAATTAATACAGGTCAGATTCTTCGCATTCATACGTTACGACCAACATGGCATTTTGTTTCAGCTGAAGACATTCGATGGATTACAAACCTCACAGCACCGAACGTGAAAAAACTTATGAGGACACAGAATCGTCAGATCGGATTAACGGATTCTATTTTCAAAAAATCAATAAGCCTGATTGAAAAACTTCTTTCTGCTGAAGGACCAAAAACACGTGAGGAAATAGTCGAATATCTTAAAACTAAAAAGATCAAGCTCGACAACCTGCAAGCTGCTTCCGTGATGATCGTTGCCGAACTTGACACGGTAGTTTGCAATGGCCCACGCCGCGGAAAACAATTTACTTATACGCTATTAGATAAAGTCGTTCCTGCACAAAAACCTGTTTCAACCGAGGAAGCCCTGAATCGTCTGGCGAAAAAATATTTCTTCAGCCACGGCCCAGCAACAGTGAAAGATTTTATGTGGTGGAGTGGACTCTCACGCGAAGATGCAACGGTTGCAATCAAGGCAAATGGAAAAGAACTTGACTCGATCAAGATCAAAACAGAAACCTATTGGATGGGAGCATCCTCTCCGGCCAAACCGATGTCGAAAAATAATAATAGTTTTCTCCTGCCTTGCTATGACGAATTCACAGTCGGATATGCTGACAGAACATTTCTCGGAAGCGATGTAGACATGGATTTTTTCGGTCATTTTATTTTTCGGCCACTTCTCATTAGCAATGGGAAAGCTCTCGGCAAATGGAGTCGTGAAATAAAAAAAGAGCTTGTTATCAATACTATGATGGCAGAGAGTGTTTCGGATACCGTGAAAAATCGTATTCTAAAGTCTGCTAATCAATACAGGGATTTTCTTGGTCAGTCTTCTGTGAAGTTGAGATGGGCTGATAAAGCAGAAAAATAAAATCTTCTAAATCACAAGCTTTCGACTTTGCGATCAAATCTGTTTAACTTTGCCTCATTGCTCAAGGGGTGCCTTTTGTTGATACTTCATCGACTGAAACACAGGCTGAGATTATACCCTTTGGAGATAAGAAAATCTCCGACAACCTGATCCGGATAATACCGGCGTAGGGAAGAGAAAATGATCAACGGCCATTGCGCTACCTGGGCAATCATTCAAATTTTTATTCATGAAGTTGCTCCACGATTTGTTCGATTATCTCAAGATTGATTTTATACAGTTAGCTGTTTTAATACTCGGTGTAGCTGAAGTCCTACTTGCACGTGCAAACAATATTTGGCTTTATCCTGCGGGCATCGGTTCGATCGTATTGTCTATGTATAGTTTGTTCGAGGTCAAACTTTATGCAGAGTGTATCCTTCAACTCTACTATTTAATAATGAGCATATATGGATGGAGCTATTGGCTCACCAAGAAAAATAACTCCGTTGTTCCCATCACAGCTACAACACAGCAAGAATGGATAATCACCATGTCAATCAGTGTGTTCGGCTGGCTGTTACTTTTTTATTTTCTACTGAGCTTTACTGATTCGCAAAACCCTGTGTGGGATGCATCAGTTGCATGCACAGGCTGGGCAGGTATGTTTCTTCTGGCAAGACGAAAAGTTGAGAATTGGATTTTACTCAACATTTCAAATGCAATAGCCATTCCGTTGCTTATCATGAAAGGGTTGACATTATTCGCTGTGTTAACTGTAATATTATTTGTGGTGGCTTGTAAGGGATATTTTGATTGGGCAAAACAAGCACGTAAACAACTTGAAACGTCATGAGCCGAAATTTATTGAATCCACCAAACAGACTTGATAAACATCTTGTGACATCAATTCAACAGTGGTCTGCGCAGGCGGAGCGAGATCGAACCCTTCATCAACACCAGCTCAATAGTATTTATGACAACAAATGGTTTAAAATGTTTGTGCCGGAAAACTATGGTGGAAGTAATCTTTCTCTTCCTGAGGCGCTTCATGTTGAAGAGGCATTGAGCTATGCAGATGGCAGCACAGGATGGGTCGTTACGTTGTGTGCCGGAGCTGGATGGTTCATTGGTTTTGTAGACCCCAAAATTGCGAGCGTCATGTTCAAGGATAAGCACATGTGTATTGCAGGCAGTGGCGCACAAACCGGTGTTGCTGAGCAAATTGAAAATGGCTACTTGATTAATGGTTCGTGGCGATTTGCCTCTGGCTCGCTACATGCAACCGCCTTCACGATGAACTGTCTGATCACAAACAATGGCCAGCAAATTTTTAATCGGGATGGCAGTCCGCGTGTTGCTACGTTCATTCTTAACCGAAATGAGGTTATTGTGAACGAAACTTGGAAAGCAATGGGAATGATTGCCACAGGCAGTCACTCGTTTGAAGTGAACAATATCGAAGTTTCACGAGAGAGAAATTTCATTATTGATCCTAACATGGCCGTGTTGCATGATCTGATTTATCAATTTCCTTTTCTTCAGTTTGCGGAAACAACACTGGCGGTGAACATTTCAGGAATGGCATCCAGGTTTATTGATTTGTGCGAACTTTTTCTTCATGCGCACCCGACCAGCAGATTCAAACAAATGGTTATTGAAACCAGAAAAGAATTAAATGATTCACGAATGAAATTTTTTGATGTGGTGGATACTTCATGGGATCTACTCGTTTCAAAAAGAACGTTATCGAATGATTTGTTAAGCGGTGTGAGCAGTGTCAGTCACGATCTTGTTATTCATTCGCGAGAATCAGTGAATACTTTATATCCACTGTGCGGATTGAATGCAGCGTTTACTGACACCGAAATAAATCGTGTATGGCGGAATTTTCATACAGCTGCTCAGCATTCATTGTTTAGAAATCGTTGAATACATTTCTCTTTTTCTCCCAAATTATAACTCCATTATATTGCAGGCTGTCCTAGCTACTATGGAACGCTTTAAAACAAACCCCGCCACTATCTCCCTCATCATTATCAACATCATTATTTTTTGTGTTGAATATTTTACTATCGGGAATTCCTCCGACACAAATTGGACACTCGGATTGCTACGGCTGGGCGCGCTCTTCAACCCGTTCACACTCCACGACGAATGGTACCGGATATTTAGCCATATGTTTCTTCACGGAAGTATTCTTCACGTGGCGATGAATATGTACGGACTTTTTTCAGTGGGCGGTGAAGTTGAATCATCGGCAGGGACAAAGAAATTTTTGTGGGTCTATTTTCTGTCAGGCATCTGTTCTGCGCTGAGTAGCTTGTATTTTGGGCTTTTTAACATTAGTGTCGGTGCTTCTGGCGCGATCTTCGGAGTTTTCGGATTTGCATTGCTCATCAACATCATGGAAAGCCGAAGAGATAAAAGACCACTAGGGCCAATCCTCACCAACTTCCTTATTTTCTTAGGAATAAACCTGGCCATTGCCAAATCTGTGAATGCGGATAATGCTGGGCATCTTGGTGGTCTGGCCGCGGGCGTTTTTATCGGACTTTTCACCATGGTTACAAATAGCAGACTCAACGCGGTGAATGTTGAATATCTGCTGCTGTGTCTATGCATTGCAGTTTACTTTCTATTGCCACGATACCAGATACATTATTATAATTTTTACCAAGCAATATTAGCGGTTGAAGGACGTGCTAAAATAAATTTGGCAGCAAGTCATAATGACAACGACTATCTAAAAACGTTTAAGCAGACAAATGTTGGATGGGATTCAGCTCTTCGCATTCTCAATGGCGAAAAATACATACCTGAAAAACTTCACCGCGACACGTTCAAACTTCGGCACTACATCAAGTGGCAAAAACTTGAGAACGATTTCCGTATTAAAATGATCGAGCGCGAGTCGTTTGTTTACCTGGACAGCGTGGAAATTGCAACCGACTCATCGAAAAATTATCTGGACCTTGAATATTTTCTATCGTACAAACGTTCGATGAAAGATTCAATTCCAGACCCCGAACAAAAACAGATACCTCCACAAATGATTAAAGTTTTGTACGACAAGAATTGGAAGGAGACTAATTCACCATCGTTCAAATATTTTCGCATCGGCATACGAGATTCTCTACAGCAATGGCAAGGGCTTGTTCGAGATTTCTACGCCAATGGCGAGGTGCAAATGAAAGGCGCATATAAAAACGATAAATGCAATGGAATATTTATTTATTATTCTGATCATCACACCTACACATCCGCCGGACGATATGAAAATGATCGCAGCGTGGGCAAGTGGGAAACGTTTCACAACAATGGCAAGCTTGAATCAGAAATTTTTTATGACCATGACTACTTCCTAAAAAATATGTGGGATAGCACCGGCGCGCTCCTCATAAAAAATGGCAACGGCCATTTCGTTCAGTATTATACCAATGGCGTAATTAAAGAAAGCGGAGATTATATCGATGGCAAAAAAGAAGGCTATTGGTCTGGGCGAAATAAAAATAATGAAATGTATTTTGAAGAGAATTTTCACCAGGGACGTTTGGTTAAAGGCCGAAGCCGAAGTTTACAAGGTGGGCTATTCTATTATGATGAAAGTAGTTTTAGTCCACTGCCAACCGGTGGGTTACCTGAATTCAAAAAATATCTTTCAATCGCTGCAGCGAAAATAAAAACTGACACTAGTGGGAGCGTGATGTTATCGTTTCGCGTTGCGAGCGATGGCACCCTGGCAGATTTTCAAATTATGCACAGCTTGTCAAGAGAACTGGAAGAAAAAGCAAAAGATATTGTGCTCCATGGCCCTCGATGGATCCCCGCCAAAAATCACGGGCAAGAATCAATAGACGGATTCGCTTTCGCGCGTGTGGATTTTGTGAAATAACAACTGTACTTACTGTTTCTCAACAATAAAAAGAGCCGCGTTTCCACGGCTCCTTTCTATTCAACGTTCCAACTTTATACGTAAGCTTCCTCAATATTGTGCAAACACTCACTGATGTTTCGTGCACGAATCGGCTCGCCAACAGTTTTGAAGTCCCAACCTGAATTGGTCCGCAAAAATTTTCCCAACACCATTGAGACAAACCCTTTGAATGTTTTGTCTGTGGCCAGGTTGAAGGTGGCTAACTCTTCAAGGTTGTTGGGATCCGTTGCATCGATCACACGGATCTTGGCATACGGAATTGTTTCGAAGTCTTGGTTCTCAAACGAGTTGAGATAAAAGACGACCTGGTCAACGTCCGGATTCAACATTCTTAAGTTTAGTTGAATCGTTTCGTTGTCAGCGCCATCATCACCATAACGGTCGCCAACTCTGTCATCCCCGGAATGTCGCACGGCACCGTCATATGATTTAAGCTTTCGATAGTAGACGTTGTCAACAATTTTCTTTTTGCTAATCATGGCAGCAGAACTATCCAGATCAACCGCAATGCTACCAAGCGGGATTCCCCAGAATTGATTTTTGATTGTTCCCCAGTTTATTCCGACCATCACCTGCGATATTGCTTTTCCTTTTTTTTCTAAAGAAATCGACGAGCCTTTCGCCAGATTTATTCCCGATTTTTTTATCAAGTTCATTGTTTCGTTTTAAATAGTTAATCGTCACTAGCCTGTTTAGATATATCGATCAACAAGCCCCTGAACACCTACGTTGCTACCTTCACCAATCGAGACAAACTCCCAACTGGCAGCATCCGCTCTTTTCAATTTTCCGAACAACACTTCGGTCGCATAAGAAGCATCGGCATCAAGGTCATAGATTGCGATTTCCTCTTTTTTATCCACGTCAACGACACGGATGTACGCATCTTTCAGTTTACCGAAGTTGTGCGCACGGTTTGTTGCTTCGTGAATTGTTACATATACAAGAATCTCCTGGGCCTCCGGTTGAATCTGCTTCAGGTTTGCAAGAATCAGTTCATCGTCTCCTTCACCAACACCTGTTCTATTATCGCCCTGGTGAGCGATTGTTCCATCGGGAGTACGTAGGTTGTTGTAGAAAATAAAATGTTGCTCTGACAGCAACTTTCCGTTTGATCCCAACACGAACAATGAAGCGTCAAGGTCGAGTGACTGTGTGAGTAATTCCCATCCAAGACCGATGTAGATCTTTGAAAGTTTTGGATTTGCTTTGTTCAGGTTGATGGAACCACCTTTTTTCAAATTGATTGACATAGTTTTTAGTTGTTTTGAGAGTTCCCTTATTTGTTTTGTTTGATTGATTTAAATTTTACTTATCACCAAAAAATTGTTTCAGTTTTTCTTCACGCGGTGCGCTGATCTGTTTTGCAACTTGGATTGGCTTTGCCGGTGAAGCCTGCGTATCCAATTTTATTTTCATTTGCTCTAACTTTTTATTCTCCATCGCTTCTTTCTTTTTCTGTTCTTCACTTTGCATTTCATCTTTTAGAATCTCCAATTCGTTTGTAACACTGACGCTGGATTCAAGTTGTTCAAACTCACGCTCCAATTGTTTATGAGCAAACAATGATTCTTGCAGCGCTTCACTCTGATCGGCCATCTCGTTGATCTTATCTTCATAGCGTTGAAAATTCGATAACGCGCTTGATCCGATTCCCTGGAGTTGTTTTGCAATCTTGCCTTGAGCTTCCGCATTTTTTGCCTTCGCTTCCAGCACAGACTGCTTCGATTTCATCTCTTTCAACTTCAATTGCAATGAGTCCAGGTTTTGTCGCAACACTTTAATGTCCTTTTCAGACTTTTGGAAAATGGCATTGTACTCGTTCACTTTCCGGTCTTCGTTTGATTTCTCCATGAGCGCTTTCTTCGCAAGCTCTTCATTTGTTTGAGCGATTGCCATCTTCGCTTTCTGCTTCCAGTTCTCCGATGCAAGCATCGCTTGTTGAAGTTCACGATCCCATTTCTTGTGGTTAGCGAGTGCAATCGAGAATGCTTCCGATGCATCCATGATCGCTTTTTCAAGTTCCGCGACTGCGAGCTTCGACATCTCGACAGGGTTCTCTAAACTATCAACAGCACGATGCGCTTTTGCTTTGAAAATGTTTGCAAGGCGTTGTAGGATTTGTGACCACATAAGGTTAAAGTTGGTTTATAACGTTACGCCTATTGGTCAAAAGAGTATCCGATTTAGAAATCAGGTCATGTAAGGCCTTTCGGATTCATAGATTTATTCAAATTGAAACATAATGTACTAAAATTGGAAAAAGTGCATTTTTTATGCGCTTGATCAAAAAGTATTCCGATCTCAATGTTGGAATTTAAAGCATCAAGCTATTTTAGTGCCGATCTTTCTTAACGAAAATATATGTAATATTTGCCGGTTACCTTGTAGTATTTTACATGCAGATCGGCGCTGAAAACGTTGCGATGACTAAGATTTGTCAGTCGTTAGCGCTAGTTATTAGGATTAAGAATTTGGGATTGGGAATACAATCACAGTGTTTTGTCATAAATACGGAATACGTCTAGTTCGCTAAAAAAGAATAAATAAAACAACCCCAATTGAAATGGAATCCAAAACATTACTTACTACTTCTGTAATTTTGCTTGTCGCGATGATTCCGCTTGCATTTACCTTGCGACCTTTCAAGCCGGGACTCGAATTATATCTCTTAACAGGATGCCTGATATCAATCGCTCTTTTTCTTTTACCCTTCTTTCATGTTGATTGGTCTGTCCTCAGAAGAATTTTTATCGCTTTCAGTCTGCCGGTGATTGGAGTTGTTGTTTGGTGTATCGGTTTTGTGATGGCCGATTATAAAATTATCACACGACTGTTTTGACTTAGAACTTCAAAAAAAAATTCATCCAAATTACTAACCTTCAACTACTCATGCGAGTCAACACCTTTGTCTTTTGGTACACCGCGAGTAAAACGAGCGCTCCTACTACGCCGAATGAACAATCAATCAATTGCCAAAAGAACGGAATGCCACGAACATAACCGGCGATGAATGCTAGTGGGATGATTCCAGCGCAGGCGATTAGACCAAATTCAATAACCCAAATATTTTTAATTGGATCTCGCCATGGCCCGATAAACGTAACGGCAATCACAAGATGGGCAAACGCCAACCAATCGGTCCCGTAGGCGATGAATGGAAAGTCGCCATATGTTTTGTTCACACCTGTCGCGACTTCTTGAATCCAGTTAGTCAATGCATTCGCAAACCCGAGGTTTTGAAGAAACTTGTTTGCAATTATAACTTCAGTCTGAATGGGGAAAGCCGTAAGTCCACTCAAGATCAACGCGCCAATAAAAAATGATAGTAATAGCCTTACGTGTCTCAAGGTCGTTGTTTTCATAACTAAAAAAGGAACGTAATTGATAAAAGTACTTTGTATCACAAAGTTAAACGGCAGAAATCCAAATAGGTTGAACATTCTTGAAATGTTTTTTTTGAGAAAATCAAAAGCTTGGAAAGGGCCCTAATTAGTTTCAGTAGGTAGAAACGACACTATATATTTATTTCTTTTTGTAGTGGCTTGAAAGCCAACGATTATAAAATTTGATGAATTCCTTTTTTACAATTTTCGTCAGCGTTAAGCCCATCGAAAAGGCTGTAGTTCGCGTGCCGTCAGTCTAGCGTTATGCGTTGTTATACTTTGATCTTGCGGTTTGAGTTTCGATCCTGGATTCATGAACAAACACAAGCAAAGCAATTCCACAAAATGCAAGGCACTCAAATGAGCTGATTAAATCATTCTCCATTTTGTCGAACGAGAAACTAAGTGCCCTCGGTATATGAAGAATGATCAACCATAAGAAAAGCATTATCGCCAACAGTAAACTCACCAGTCTGGTTTGCACGCTGATGAAAATTGAAATACCCGATCCAATGAGCGCAACGCCAGCAAAATAACTCCAGAATTCAGCGCCGGGAATCCATGTCGGCACAAGTGCTTTTACAAAATCCAAATACAAAAAATGATCGATTCCGAAAATCACCAGCATGAAAGCGAAAAAGAAACTGCCAACTTTTACATTGCGCAACTCTTGTTGATTTGAATACATGCCTGAGACTATAAAAGCACCGCCGGCGAGCGTTAACAATTTCAACGCGTCTGTCCACATACCCAGAATTTCAGGATGGTATTTGATCCTGTTGGGCACATGCCCGGTTAAAAAGAATAACAGCAAAAGTATTCCAAGAACAAAAGCGGATTGGCGGACTCGATAATTAAACGTAATAGCCGAGCCAAGGAAAAACAAAATGGCGCCTGTTATGTAGATAAGGATGTAGATTCGGCTGGTGTCTTCCGGTGCGATTGGCAAAATAACCGCACGAAATCCCGGATACGTGAAATGCAAAAATCCAATTGCAGTCACACACACTCCATAAAATATTCGCGCGACTGTTTTCAGCTGTTCCACGATGAATTTGCTTTAATTTTTATTCTTGCTAAAGGCGATAAGCGAAAGTGGAATTCCGATTGCTACGATCAGGATGCTCGCTGCGATGAGCGACTTTACCAAATCGAAAGGTCGCGGTGTTACATTCGAAAGTCCAAGCACAACCCGATTCATCACAAGCCAGATCAGTATCCCATAACCAATTCCCACCAAAAATTTATTGAAGCGTGAAAGGTGAAATTTCGAATACAGCGTAAAAAATAAAAGTGTCCATGCCAAGGCGATCGCATAATGAAACAATACACCATACACAGCAAAAGACCAATCCGTGAATGCGTCTTTACCGAACACTCCACTTGCAATGTATTGACACAACCGAAAGACATTTCCTCCCATGAGTAAGGTTTGAATGATAGCAGCCAACAGGTCCAGTGTTGCAACTAACAACCATGACCAAAAGATTGTGGACGTTTTCTTAGCGATAGAGAGAGTTTGTGTAGACATAGGTTTTGATTCAGGTAAAAATTAGGTTAAATGTTCGACAACATTGTCATCAGCGTCAGCCATAAAATAAAGTTAGCAATTTCAACAATAACTGGCGTAAGGATTTGGCATTAAGATATCAGTGTGGTAACACAATATACGGGATGAAAAACAGGTCTAATTTCTGAGGCGATGCCCTGTTGCAATCTTTTACATTTCATTTGTTCTATTCCGGTAGAAAAAACAATCTGGTTAATGATTTTTACGTTTTCCCTAATAGCCTGAACGGAGAAAGTTTAATTTAAAAGAAACGACTATGATTCGGAATTATCTTCTCATCGCTATCCGCAATTTTCAGCGTCAAAAATTCTTTGCCTTATTGAACATGTTTGGACTTGCCGTTGGCCTTGCTGCTGCCATCCTGATTTTTCTTTATGTGACTGATGAATTGCAATACGATATCATGCATCCTCACTACAAGAATACATATCGCCTCGGAATCACCTTTACTAATCCAGAAGGCCAATCGTTTGAAAATAATTCTGCTCCGGGCTTTTTTGTGAAACAGTTGAAAGAAGAACGCTCTGAAGTTGAAGATGGCATTCGTATCGACTACATCGGATATCCCACATCGTTACATCACAAAGCAGCCGATAAAATCATTCTCACTGAAAAAATAAAATGGGCCGAGCCGGGCTTCGAAAAAATTCTTCATTTCAAACTCTTGACGGGAAACAGAGACAAGATTTTTGAAAATGTGAACAGCATGGTGGTGAGTGAGACTGGCGCTAAAAAACTTTTCGGAAAGTCAGATCCTATCGGTGAGGTGATTTCTGTGAAGCACAATTTTGCCACCGATGGGAAGGAGATTGATGTTGTCGTCACAGGAGTCTTCGAAGATTATCCATCCAATTCTCATTTCAAACCAGATTTTATTTTGAATGTGAACGCGCTGCGCGCGGTGGTTCCCAACTTTGACAATTACATGCAGGGAACACGATTCGGAGATAGAATTGAATTTTTTGAAAGTTACATTGTATTAAAACAGTAACGCTATCAACAGCCGAAATTGAAAAGGCTATCAAATCCTATGCAAAGCAACTTGGCAATTCCGACTCCGCGTTTGCGGCTCGAGGATTCAAACTGGATGCGTTCATCACGCCACTGAAAGATCTGCACTTCGACGAGAA
Source organism: uncultured Chryseosolibacter sp. (assembly GCA_967728665.1). Classification (GTDB taxonomy): domain Bacteria; phylum Bacteroidota; class Bacteroidia; order Cytophagales; family Cyclobacteriaceae; genus Chryseosolibacter. The sequence continues at coordinate 12,299 of CBQWHS010000004.1, forward strand.
AGTATTATGGGAAGACGGTGTTCGCGGTGACAAAAAATACCTGGCGATCTTTAGCATTATCGCAGTCATGATACTGTTGATCGCATGCATCAATTATATGAACCTGGCAACTGCACGCGCTGCGAGACGTGCAAAAGAAGTCGGCTTGCGAAAATCTCTGGGTAGCAAACGCTCGGAAATTGCAAAGCAGTTCTTGTATGAGTCTTCTATAATGACCATCGGCTCGTTGCTTATCGCGATCGTACTCGTCGTAATTTTTCTGAATCCGTTCAATCAATTGGCGCACAAAACATTTTCCATCGCCTCGTTGATGAATCCCGTGATGATCGGTGTGGTTTTTTTGATACTGATTTTTATGGCGCTGTTTTCTGGAAGTTATCCTGCGTTGTATCTATCGGGATTTCAACCTGTGGATGTTCTGAAAGGACAGACGATTAAGGGCAGTGGTGCAGAACTATTTCGCAAAACCCTGATTGGAATTCAATATGCAGTTTCGCTGGTGCTGATCATTTCAACATCTGTTATCATCCGACAAATGGATTTGATGCAAAATTCAAAACTGAATGCCAAAGGTAGCCAACTGCTTTCAATCCGTTATGGCGGAACGGCGCCTGACAATAAATTTCAGGCGTTCAAACAATCCGTTTTGCAAGATGGAGATATTGAACATGTGACTCTGGCAAACCATCTTCCTCGCTTGAATTATTTTGGATACATCGGCACGCAGGTGAGGTTTCCTGAATTTGAAGACAAAAAATTCGATTGGAATCAACTTAACGTTGAATTTGATTTTGCAAAAACATATGATCTTGAAATTATCGCCGGACGAGATTTCGATGCCTCAAACGCTGCGGACTCTTCCTCTATTATTATTAACGAAGCTGCGGTAAAGCAACTCGGGCAACCTATCGAAAAAATTCTGGGCGCAACTTATATTGAAATACAATTCAATAGTGAGAAGAATTTTAAAATCATTGGAGTCGTTAAAGATTTCCCGTTCCGCTCCATGCACCAGGCAATCGAACCGTTGGCACTCAACCCAACCCGCCATTTCATCGACAAAATTGCCTATATAAAATTACCACCAGGAAAATTCCAGGAAAAAATTAAATCGATCGAAAAAAAATGGAAAGAAACATTTCCAGGTGTTGGTTTTGACTATTGGTTCGTTAGCGACGAATTCAGCAGAATGTATGTCAACGAAACCCGTATATCTTCCATGGCGAAAAGTTTCGCTGTGCTGGCCGTGCTGATCACAGTGTTGGGAGCATTCGCTTTGGCCTCCTATACGGCGGAGCAGAAAACCAAAGAAGTTGGAATCCGAAAAGTATTAGGGGCTCAAGTCGGGCAAGTAGTGGGCATGTTTCTCTGGATGTTTGTCAAAGTTTTTTTAATCGCAAGCTTCATAGCACTTCCTGTTGCTTACTTTCTGGCTGATTATTGGTTAAAGGAATTTGTGTATCGATCAACACTTAGCCTCTGGATCTTCGCTATGTCATTGGTGGGATTGTTATTCGTGACTGTAATCACCGTTGCATATGAAGTTTCAAAAGCAGCGCGGATCAACCCGGTCAATTCCCTTCGGACGGAGTAAATTGTTAGGTATGCCGGCTTCATTGCGTAACCAAAAAAGTGCCGCGGAAAAATTTCTGGTCGCAAAAACAAACCTCTATCTTGAGCCATGGTTTCGGTTTGCATGGCGACAAAAAATGGATCAGCATATTTGCGTGAGCAGATCGACTCTATTTTAATTCAGCTTGAGGCCACGGACGAACTTGTTATATCGGATGACGCCTCTTACGATGAAACTATTCAAATCATTACTTCCTACCGCGATCCACGGATAAAACTCTTAAAGCACAACGTTGCAAAGGGAATCGCCAGAAATTTTGAACACGCATTGAAGGCGTGCCTCGGTGATTATATTTTTCTAGCTGATCAGGACGATGTGTGGAACAAGTCGAAAATTAGCACCATGTTGCTAAGCCTTAAAACACACGACCTCGTTATTTGCGACTGCCAGATAACGGATGAGGCCTTGCGGCTTACTCAGCCCTCCTTCTTTGCTAACAATGGCTCCCGGAAAGGATTTATAAAAAATCTTTTCAGAAATTCTTATATCGGCTGTTGCATGGCATTTCGGCGAACTGTACTTGAACGCGCCCTGCCGTTTCCAACGGATATTCCAATTCATGATTTTTGGATTGGACTTACTGCCGAACTGTATTTTAACATTAAATTTATTCCCGATACGTTGGTGTATCACAGGCGCCATGAGAGCAATGCCTCAACCACGGGAAGTTTAAGTCGGCTATCAATTTTTAAACGTCTCGACTATCGATACCGGGTTGTAAAAGGTCTAATCTTACATTAATGAATATTTCTGCGTCAATCGTCATCTATAAAAACAATCTCGACCTTTTGGAAGGTGCCATCAACAGTTTTTTAGGTGCGACTGATAATTCGATTTTATACTTGATTGATAATTCTCCAACAGATGAATGCCGGGATCTATTCATACATGAACGAATTCGATATGTGTTTAATAATAAAAATATCGGATTCGGTGCTGGTCATAACATCGCCTTGCGTCAAGCAATGAATTCCAATTCGGAGTATCATATAATTCTTAATCCTGATGTGTACTTCGAACGATCAGTGGTCGAAAAACTTCGCGCCTTCATGGATGAAAATCGAAATGCCGGAATGGTAATGCCAAAAATCCTTTATCCTGACGGACGTCTCCAGCCGGTTTGCAAACTGTTGCCGTCTCCATTCACATTATTCAGTCGAAGGTTCCTTCAATTTAATCCTTCGCTATTGAATAAATTGAATCATTGGTATGAAATGCATTTTGCTGGTTACGACAAAGTGATGGACGTTCCTTTTCTTTCCGGATGCTTTATGTTTTTGAGAATGGAATCATTAAAAGCGGTTGGCCTGTTTGACGAGCGGATATTTTTATATACTGAGGACACTGATCTTTCCAGGAGAATACACAAATGTTATAGAACCGTTTTTTATCCGGATGCCAGCATCTATCACTACAACGAAAAGGGCTCCTACAAAAATTTTGTGATTCTATTGTATCACATTGCCAGCGCCATTACTTATTTTAATAAATGGGGTTGGTTTTTTGATAATGAACGGGACCATGTTAATGCAAGAATACGTTTAAATTTTTCTGGTGAATAAAAATGTTGAACAGTGGTTGCGAATTTCCCAGTTGATTGCGATTGCGACTTCAACTGTAGCCTTGCCATATTCTGTTTTCCTCTGCCATGCAGGCATGTTAATTTTTCTGCTGTTGTGGGCATTCGAAGGTAATTGGTCCGCGAAACTGCGTGTGGTTCAGACAAGCATACTTTTGCAATCTTTGATCGCTTTCTTCCTGGTACTATTAATTGGAATTTTTTACAGCGACTTTAAATCCATTGGATGGAATGATATTCAACAAAAAATATTTTTGCTATTACTGCCGATAGCGCTCGCAACAACGCGTTTCAAATGGACAGAGAAACAACTTCGCTTTGTGTTGAAAAGTTTTGTGATGTCCTGCCTCCTCGCCTGTGTCATTTGCACGTTGAATGCAACATCTCAAGTGCTTGGAGTCCCACTAACGCCTGCGAACATTTCATATCTCAGCAGCTCAAATCTTGTCGACCTTCGAACAATCCCTTCCACCTGGATGTATTTTTCCTACATAAACCTTGCAGGGGGAATCAATATTCATCCCGCGTATCTGTCACTTTATATCGGGTTTTCGATTCTATTAATTCTGCATGAACTTTTTGAACCTGGAAATCGATCCCAAAAAAAACTATTGCTGGTCAGTATACTATTGTTTTTACTCGTTTTCGAAATTTTCCTCTCTGTGCGGATTGTTGTGTTTACACTTGTAGCAATGCTCATTGTTATTTCGATTTTCTTTGGAGCAAAGGCAAAACGAAGTCAGCGTTCAATAATGATTCCGGCGATCGTTGCCATGGTTCTTTTTTCGATATGGCTCAATCCAATTACATATTATCGAAACGTCCAGGAAATTGAAAAAAGTAATTTCACTATTAAAGAGAACTCGCTTTACAGAACTTCTGCGGAAATTCGTGCGTCACTATGGTGGCTATCATGGAAAGCATACCAAAACAACAATCCGATACTGGGATCTGGAACCGGATCAGTGAAGGCAAAAGTTCAGGAGCAAAGTGAAAACCTGCATGTCAAAAACGTTGTTCAATCAAATGATCCACACAATCAATTTTTGTATGTGCTTATTGGAAATGGATTGATCGGCCTGTTGCTATTTTTGTTTTGTCTCGTATTACCATTGCGAATTGCGCTGGTAGAAAAAGACTATTTGTATCTGGGATTTCTGTTTCTGTGCGGAGCTTTGTTTGTCACAGAGTCGGCCCTGGAGTTACAAAAAGGAATAGCGTTTATCGCGATCATGTTTCCGTTATTGTCTTTTCAGCGCAAAGCATATCAGGATAATTTTTACAGAAAAGTATTCAGTGTCAGAAATTAAAGACCATACAATCCTGGAGCAAAGTATCATAAAGACGCTCGTCTATTATGAGATCTTCCATTATCCTCTTAAGTCAACGGAAGTCTTTAAGTTTTTACGAAGTAACTCTGTATCGGAGACGGATGTTGTTGAATGTCTCGATCACTTGGCTGAACGAAATCACCTCTCACGTTTTGGCGAATTCTACACACTTCAAAAAAACGAAAGCGATATCAAACGCCGGGTTAAGGGTAATGTCGAAGCTGAGCGATGGTGGCCCATGGCCGAACGCCAGGGAAAGTTGATTTCCAGATTTCCATTTGTTAGAGCGATTCTCGTATCGGGTTCTTTGTCCAAGGGATATATGGACGAAAATTCGGATTTGGATTTTTTTGTGATCACACATCCAAAACGCCTATGGATTGCCCGTGGTCTTTTAGCACTGTATAAGAGAGTCTTTCTCGGAAATTCGCACAAATATTTTTGCACCAATTATTTTCTCGATAGCGATCATCTCGAAATTGAGGAAAAGAATTTGTTCACCGCAACCGAACTGGCTACACTCATTCCGATTTGCGGAGAAGAATATTATCACATCATGATGGAAAAAAATATTTCGTGGCTCACAAAAATTTTCCCAAACTATAAACTACCTCATTATCCTCTCGGGTCCCGAGCAACATCCACTACAAAGCGGGTTGCTGAGCGAGTGATCAATATTTGCTTTGGGGAAGTTTTTGATCGCCTTTTGATGAAACTTGCAGACCTTCGATGGCGGAGACAATATGAGCGAGCGTTTTCAAAAAGTGAATTCGCTATTGCATTTAAAACAAAACGACATACGTCAAAAAACCATCCGCGAAATTTTCAAAAATCGGTGATGGAATCATATCGCGAACTGGAAGCGATTTACCTTCATAAACTATCCAACGAATGAGTTCCAAAATTCTTTTCACTCATTCATATTTTTATCGTTTCGATAAAAAGCAATGGCGATTTAAGCAACCATACCCACCTCTTGGCACAATTCAGGCCGCTGCCGTTATCCGAGACGCAGGGTTCAATGTCTCCTTGTTTGATACAAATCTTCGGTCTCAACCGGAAGAGATAGCTGACGAGATTCGGAAATTCAGCCCGAAATATCTGGTGATCTATGATGATGGATTTAATTATCTCACCAAGATGTGTCTGACTAAAATGCGCGAAGCAGCTTTTTCAATGACACGCATTGCTAAGAAGTTTGGTTGCACAGTAATCATATGCAGTTCAGACGCCACTGATCATTATGAAAAATATTTTCCATTTGGCGCAGACTATGTCATTCGTGGTGAAGGGGAGGAATCCTTAAAGGAATTGCTCGCCTGCCTGGAAAAGCGAATTGTTCCTGACCAGGTCGCTGGCATGGTGTTCAAGAAATCCGGCAAAACATTTTCAACGGAAAACAGACCGGTTATAAAAGATCTTGACACGCTGCCATTGCCTGCGTGGGATTTAGTGGACATTACATCCTACAAAAAAATCTGGATGCGTTACCATGGATATTTTTCGCTCAACATCGCTACGACACGTGGATGTCCATTCAAATGCAACTGGTGTGCAAAGCCGATTTATGGAAACCGCTATACTTCTCGTTCACCGGAGCACGTAGTACGCGAGATTCAATTCCTTAAAGAAAATTATCACCCTGATCACATCTGGTTTTGTGATGATATTTTTGGATTAAAGCCTGGCTGGGTAAACCGGTTTCGCAATTTAATTGTAGAAAAAAATATTTTCCTTCGCTATAAAATTCAGTCACGGGTTGATTTATTAATGGAGAATGATGTTGTTGAAGCGTTGAAAGAATCCGGCGCAGAAACCGTATGGGTAGGCGCCGAGTCCGGCTCGCAAAAAATTCTCGATGCCATGGACAAGGGCACGAGCGTTTCGCAGATTAAAGACGCAACTCATCTGCTAAAAAGCCACGGCATTAAAGTCGCTTTCTTCCTTCAATTTGGATATCTCGGCGAAACGCAGGAAGATATCCTGAAAACTATTGATATGATTATCGATTTGCTACCAGACGAAGTTGGAATTTCAATCTCCTACCCTCTTCCCGGCACAAAATTTTATGAAACCGTGAAAGATCAATTGAAGGAGAAGAGAAATTGGCGGGATTCGGATGATCTGGCAATGATGTTTGATAGTACTTACAACAGTGAATATTATCGCCTTTTGCATCGTTATGTCCATAGCATTTATCGAAAACACAAAGGATATAGCAGTTTGAGGAAACTCTTTACAGACCCTTTGCGTCTTAACTATAGAGATTTGCGCGCAGGTTTGGCTACATTTTATTATCTTCCTAAATCCTTCGCCCATCAGTTGAAACTCAAACAATTACAAACTGCATGAAATAGCTATGGCAGCGCCTTTTGATCATATCGCAACTGTTCAGAATTCACTTTTTATGAAAAGCGCAATTGGTCAAATGCAACGAAAACGGGTTTGGAAATACATGGAGAGGGTCATTCCGCAGCTGAATGGTTTTGAAATGCTGGAGTTGAATTGCGGAACGGGTGAAGATGCTGAATTGTTTGGCGAAAAAGGATTTAACATTGTTGCTACTGACATCGGTTCTGAGATGTTTAAAGTAACCCAGAAAAGAGCGGAGCAAGTTTCCATGCAACATCGGATAAGTTCTCATTACCTTGATCTCGAAAGTTTCAACGAGACACTCTTCGACAAAAAATTCGACCTCATCTTTTCAAATTTCGGCGGCCTGAATTGCATCAACCCAGAGTCCTTTAAGAAACTTCTCAATAATCTTCCTTCAATTTTGAATCCTGGCGGCCGCTTTATTGGCGTTGTAATGCCGAAGTTTTGTGCGTGGGAGATGATCTTCTTTTCGCTGAGATTTCAATTTAAGAAAGCATTCAGAAGACTTTCGTCAAGCGAGATTGTATCAAATTTGCATGGATCAAATTTGAAGACGTGGTTCTATGGTCCGTCTCAAGTTAAAAATTGGTCGAAAGAAAAATTCAAGTTGATTACCGTAAAGCCTGTTGGCCTGGCTATTCCATCAACTTATCTCGACACGTTTGTGACATTTAGAAGAAATTGGCTCGTGCAATTAAATAAAATGGAATCGAAACTCTCAAACTCCAGTTTGTTTTCCGGCATGGCTGATAATTACATCATCGATCTTCAATTGATGCCCTGACCGTTGATCAACAGCACAATTAGTACATCATCAAGTTTTCAATCCGTCAATCGAGCTTTCAGCAAGCAGTCAAATAACTACGACCGTGAGGACCTTGAAAATCGGATTCTCCGCGATCTTCGCACTCAGGTTTACGCACACGTCAATAAATTTTTAAAACCTCAAAGCAAGATCCTTGAACTCAATGCCGGCACCGGCATCGATGCGCTGCATTTCGCCCAACAAAAACATTCAGTGCACGCCACAGATGTTTCGGATGGAATGATTCAACAAATTGAAAAGAAAATCCGGCAACATAATTTTTCAGGTGAATTAACGTGCCAGCAGTTATCGTTTGATAATCTTAAAAGCATACAAGGAAGGCAATTCGATTATGTGTTTTCCAATATGGGTGGGCTGAATTGTATTGAGGACCTCACTGAAGTTACTTCAAATCTTCCGTCATTGCTGAACGCAAATGCAACCGTAACGTGGGTAGTTATGCCTCCGGTTTGTCCTGTCGAGCTAATGACAGCACTAAAAGGAAATTTTAAACATGCATTTCGCAGATTAAAAAAACATGGTGTTCTCTCTCATCTGGAAGGAGAATATTTCAACACATATTACCATTCTCTTTCGGATCTGAAAAAATCTTTCGGCGAACAATTTAAATTGATTTCGACTGAGGGGCTCGCAGCAGTTTCTCCGCAGCCACACAGCGCCGCATTTGCCAACAAAAATCCACGATTGTATCACATTGCCAGGTCGATAGACAAAGTCGCACGACATGCATTTCCATTC
>CBQWHS010000005.1:0-20231 GCA_967728665.1 uncultured Chryseosolibacter sp.
CAACCAATTATGGTATTTTTTAGCGATTTTTTGTGGGAGCTGAGGGTTCGAACCCCCGACCTCTCGCTTAAGAGTCGGGATGTGTTCATCAACCCAACTAAATAGACGCTTTTAAGAAATTGGATGTTATTGACAGGGGCCGGATTAGAAAAGATTGCGAATTCAGTTTTTAATTTTCCACTCGGTCACAAGCTCGTCAGGAGACAATAGCTTTTTCTTTTCAGAATTAAATTCCTCCTCGGTGATTGCTCCAGAGTCAAACAGGTGTTTAAGCTTTTCAATTTTTTCAAGATTGTCGGGCTCATGAACGACGATTTCAGGGGTCGGTTTTTCGTCGACAAGTGCCCACACAAGGGCGGCCACCCATCCAATAAATGTCCATCCCAAGAAAAGATTTAAAGCGATAACCGGATTGTAATGCCTCTTGTTCCAAACGATGATTGTCGGAATGAGGTAAACTATTAGGGCCGCAACCAATAGAAGCATACTGAGGATGTTCATTTCTTGTCCTTTAGATTTCGTAAATCATGTTGCGATCGTCGGCATGGACATAGGTTCGTGTCCAGCCGCTGGGCAAATGTTTTGAGATGACCGAACCATTTTTTTAAACCCAACTCGTACGCAACGGGAAAATTGCTCTCGAAAGATTCGTCATCTTCCAGAACGTGAAAATTTCACATGATGATCATCGATCCTTACGATTGCTAGTTTCATAATTCGGGGTTTTTTTGGGTTTACCGAATTTAAGGAATGTAGGAGAAAAGAAAAAAGGCCGCCGGGTGATTCCAAACGGGCCCTCGAAAAACTGATTTGACTTTGCTCTTTTGTTTTTCTGAGGTAAGAAGGCTACTTAAGTAAAAGCATTTCGAGAGTAGCCTCTTTTATTTCTTGCGATCATTCGGCATTGCTGGCCAATTCTACCACCTCACGATTAAGGGCGACATTCGTTTCGAGAAAATTTTGCATGAGTCTCGATCTACTCCAAGTTCTTTCACACATGAATCAAGTTTTGTCTGCAATCCTCCTGTTTTATCTGCGATCCTCACACGTCGGCTTGGTCGACTTGTTCACCGTTGATTTTGTTTTTACCGGTTTGGGTTTGAGTTAGCTCTGCTTCAAAGAGCGTAAAAGGGCAAGCGATCAGTACGAGACCTAACTCGGCAGTTTGCGTTAAAAGTTGTGTTAAAGTGAGATATAAGTGGGCAATAAAAAAGGAGTTACTTTGTTAGTAACTCCTTGATTATCAACGTGGGAGCTGAGGGGTTCGAACCCCCGACCCTCTGCTTGTAAGGCAGATGCTCTGAACCAGCTGAGCTAAGCTCCCTTCACTTTTGGGACTGCAAATGTAAAAGAGAATTTTATTTCTGCAAAAAATGTTTGGGCCAATTCAGGACGAACTATTTCAATGCTTCTTTATTAATCTGTTTATTAGCTTTTCGATTAGCTTTTGGGACTCGATCAGTGTTGACGCGATTACTGCATCTGATTCCTGTCAATCAATTCACGAAAGGATTTCTTATAGGAATCGCTCACAGGGATGATGGCTTGGCCAATTTGAACGTCCGATTTGTGAACAACATCGATTGCTTTGATGGCGACTATATAGGAATGATGGATGCGGATAAATTTTTCGGGCGGAAGCTGCATCTCAAGGGATTTGAGCCGCTGCAAACTGACGACTTTTTGAGTCTTGGTGTGAATGGTGACATAGTCTTTTAAACCTTCTACATAAAGAATGTCATCAAGATTAATCCGCACAAGCTTAGTACCGTCCTTTACGAACACGAACGGTGGGCTTGCCTCCGCAGATTTTTCGGAAGGAGTGGCTGCGGGAGCACCCGTTGTTAAGCGTTGACTCGCTTTATCCACCGCTTTAAGAAATCTATCAAAGGTGACTGGCTTCAATAAATAATCGACCACATCAAGTTCATAACTTTCCAGGGCATATTCCGAATAGGCTGTTGTGAGAATAACCAGCGGTTTTTTTTGCAAGATTTTTAAGAGTGTGATGCCAGTGATTTCAGGCATCTGAATATCCAGAAACAGAATATCAACAGGATTATTTCGAAGAATTTCCAATGCCTCCAACGGACTTGCACAAGCTTGCACCAGTTTTAAAAACGAAACTTTTTTAACGTATTCCGTCAGCAGGTTTCGCGCCAGTGGTTCATCTTCAACAATAAGGCAAGTGTGCTGTATCACGCAAGTGTAATATGAAGTTGCACGATGTAACTGTCTGGTTTATCCTCAATCAGCAGTTTGTGCTTTTCAGGATAACTCAACTCTAATCTACGTCTCACATTCTGTAATCCAATGCCCGATTTTTCATCGGCCTCCGGGTTCAGTGATTTTATTTTACTGTTTTCAACTCTGTAGATACATTGCTTGTCGTTTAACTGAATAAGAATGTTGATCCATGCACCTGTCGCATTGTTGGTTACTCCATGTTTGAAAGCATTTTCAAGGAATGTTATCAGGATCAAGGGTACAATCAGTACTTGTTGAGGATCTCCTTTGATGTCAAACTTAATCGGAATTTGATTGTTAAGGCGCAGACGTTCGAGACTAATATAATTCTGCATGTATTCAATTTCCTTGCTGAGTGACACGAGGGGATGATTGGAATCATAGATCATATATCGCATCATCTGCGAAAGCTTAGCAATGACTTCTGTAGTGTTAGGCGATTGAGTGTAAGCGAGGTAATAAAGATTATTTAGTGTATTGAAAAGAAAGTGAGGATTGATCTGCGCTTTCAAAAAATTCAGTTCAGCCATTAATTTTTCATTTTCAATATTTTTCTTGTTTGCTTCCAACTCGAACCAGTTGACGGCAAAACGTAACATGCCAAGAAAAATGGCGATGAATAAGTTAGTGATTACCACCTGCACGATAAATCGTGAACGATATAAATATTGCTCCTGGTGATGCCCGCCATCAATCAAGTAACGCTCAAGGCTAATGCGAAAGAACATTACCGCAGCAAATGCCAGCAAGAAAGTACTGACATAGCGCCAGCCGTTTTTGTCTTCGAGAAAGCGAGGTAGAAAATAAAAATAATTGATGTAGCCAATGATCATGGCGAAGCCAATCTGAATGGACGCCACCGTGATCACACGCATCCAATCTACTTCCTGCCCACGCGAGCTCACCTGGTATATAAAGAATGGCATATAAACGCACCAAAATGACAAGTGCATTAAAACCACTCTATTTTTATTAATAATCGATTGCATGAAAATGTCTCTCTGTGAGTTGAATGATTAAAGGTAGGCCATCGCCTCTTACGCTATATACTTCCGCGCAATTTTTCGACCGTTAGAAAAAATTGATCGACCATTCAGAACACATTATTCTACATTTGGGCCCTTGTTTCAAAAAGGTCCTTAATGTCGAATTCCTAAGCGGAGTTGTCTAATAATAGGATTTGCAAGCGAACCATAAATTTAGTTTGCCGTTGATTGCAATAGTAAGAGGCTTAAATCCTTTTTGATTGATTTTGTTGTTAACTAAAATATAGATGAGAATACTTTTTACATTTTTTGCTGTCGCCTTTAGTATAGGAATTGCCGTTGGCCAGGGACATTCAAAAATTACGGGCGTGGTTAATGATTCAACAACTTCTAAGCCCGTAGAATTCGCAACGATCGCTTTGATTGACCCCGCGACCAAAAAGACACTGGACGGAACGATTGCTGAAGCGGATGGAAAATTCACGCTAAATAAAATTGCTGCCGGTAAGTATGTTCTTAGCATAACGTTCATCGGTTTTAAAACAAATGACATCGCTATCACAGTTGAAGAAAAAAAAGATCTCAACGTCGGTACTGTTTCTATCAGCCCTGTTGTGCAGCAGCTGAAGGAAGTGACTGTTGAAGGCGAAAGAGCTCTTATTGAAGAACGCGTTGATCGCACCATTTATAATGCCGAGAATGATGTGACAACAAAAGGCGGAGATGCAACCGACGTATTGAAACGTGTGCCAATGCTTTCAGTAGATCTGGATGGAAACGTTTCACTTCGCGGGAGCTCGAACATCACAGTTCTCATTAACAACAAACCCTCTACTATTGTTGCGAGCAGCATTGCTGACGCCTTGAAACAAATTCCAGCGGATCAGATAAAAACGGTTGAAGTCATTACTTCGCCATCAGCAAAATATGATGCTGAAGGCTCCGCCGGTATTATCAATATCGTTACGAAGAAAAATAATCTTCAAGGATTAACCTTGAACGTGGATGCAGGCGTTGGCCTTCGTGGTTCAAACCTTGGATTGAATGGAAACTATCGCAAGAAAAAAATGGGATTTTCGCTCGGCGGCTTTGGTCGCGCGATGTATAATGTAAACGGCAGTTTTGATAATACTCAAACAACGAGTGGTGGAACAATCCGGCAAACTGCTGACACCCGGAACCAAGGGTTGTTTGGCAATTATAACCTCGGTTGGGATTATGACATCAATACCAAAAACTCACTTGCCGCTTCCGTGCGCTTTGGTGTGAGAAACGGAAAAAATTCTCAGGATAATTTTCAACAACTTACAGATGAAGTATTGAGTGGATTGAAAAACATTGTTTCTCGTGATGAGAACAACAACGTTGACGCTTCATTAACCTACACGCATTTATATGCTAAACCTTCACGGGAGCTGAGCGTGCAGGGCCTGTATAGCCGCAACAACAGAGACAACACCTTTCAAACGCTTCAAACTTTGCCGCAAGAATTGAAGTTTAAAAACTTGAATAATTCGTTCAACCAGGAAGTCACCATTCAAACAGATTACCAGACGCCGATCTCCACTAATCAAATGCTTGAGATTGGAGGAAAAGAAATCATGCGGAAAGCTGTAAGTGATTTTTCATCTTACAATGCAAGTAGCTTAACAGATAATTATGTAGAGAGCACAAATTCTAGCCAATCCAATAACTTAAACTACGATCAGAATGTAATGTCTGCTTACTTGTCGTATACCTATACAACGAAAGGTGGTTATAGTTTTAAGGGAGGATCGCGTTACGAATACACAACTATTTCGGCTTACACTAAAACAGAGAACGATATTCAAATTCCGTCGTATGGTGTGATCGTACCAAGTTTTAATGTTTCGAAAAAATTAAAGGCGGGCAACATGTTGAAGGCTTCATACAACAGAAGAATTCAACGACCTTCGATCCGTTTCCTAAATCCTAACATTCAACAACAAAATCCTTTAAATGTTACGATTGGAAATCCTGAGCTTAGCCCGGAGTATACAAACAATTACGAGTTAGCGTACAGTATGTTCATTAAAGGAACGACTCTCAACATATCGTCATTTGTGCGTAACACCAACGATGCTATTCAATCCGTTCGGGATGTGATCGGTAATGTTCCAAGTGATGCTGACACTATTCGTACTACTTTTCAAAATATTGGAAAAGAAAATGCATACGGTGCGAGCATTTTTGCGAATGTTAATATTGGAAAACTTTCGTTGAATGGTGGATCAGATTTTTTCTATTCTGTTATCGACAACAACAATCCTGATCCTATCTACAGAGCGCGCAACGAAGGGTGGGTTGTGAATGGGAGGATTTTTGGTAGCTACGATTTATCCAAAGGCTGGGGATTTCAATTCTTTTCTTTTGGAAGAGGACGACAAGTACAGCTCCAGGGAACGCAAGGTGGTATGTACATGTATAGTTTCGGATTGCGTAAACAGTTTAATGAAAAACGTGGAAGCATTGGTTTAGCAGCTGAAAATTTTCTTCAGAAAGGAATTACGATCCGCACAAACATAAAATCTGATGCGTTGACTCAACGAAGTGTGACCGTCATGAACAACTTAAGTTTCAGAGTGACCTTCAGTTATCGTATTGGCAAGATGACAATGCAAGATCGCCCGAGGAGAACACGCAGGTCGATCAACAATGATGACTTGAAAGAGGGAGGTGACAATGGCGATGCTGGCAACGGTCAAATGGGCGGTGGCCAACAACAAGGCGGTAATACTGTGACAATGGGAGGACAGCGTCAAATGGGAAGCGTACCTGCGGCAGGAGGAAATCAAAAACCGGCTACGAATCAATCGACAAATCCGAGAACTGCAGATGCAGTTGTGTATGAAGCTGCGGGAACATGGACGTACACAATCGACTCACCCCAAGGTGGAGGCGGAACAATTGTGATCACTAAAGAGAATGGCGTTTATGCGGGCACAATCAAGACTGAACGCATGAAAGAAGAAACGAAATTCACTTCGATCACTGTTAATGGAAATGATGTCGCGATGTCATACACGGTTAACTTTGGTGGCAATACTGTTCCGGTCGATATCAAGGGAACGATCAGTAACACCAACAACATGAATGGGACGATGAGTCTTGGTCAATTCAGGACCTTTAACCTTGTGGGAAAAAGATCCAATTAGTCATAAGGAGACAGAAACTTAAAAAATTTTTGATTTTGTTTTCTTTGGTGGTCAGTTATGTCTTGGTGGCAATCGCCTGTATTCACTGCACTTAAAAAATGCATTTTAAATTCTTCGCACTTCTTTGCATTTCCCTTTGCGGTTTAAAATGTATTTGGAATTTAACGCAGTTCGTAATATCGCAGCTATAAGATTTTTCTTGTGAGCACTTTGTGACTGAAGAATCTTGGTGGCAAATCCAATTTCGGCGGCTCAAACCTATATCCCAAATTTCAATCCTTGTTTTAGTGCTTGCTGATATTTTCGGTGATCGAATTTATAGAGGAAAGGTGCCTTGTGTGCTCCACCTTGCTTGCGTTCTTTTAATCGCTCGAGAATTCCAAGAGAAAGAATTTTTTTCTGGAAGTTTCTCCGGTCTAATTTTTTGTCAAGGATTGTTTCGTACAAACTTTGTAATTCTGGCATCGTAAATTTTTCCGGAAGGAGATCCTTACCCAACGGATATTCATTTAAGTGCATGCGAAGTGACCCGAGTGCTTTGTCAAGGATTTCATTGTGATCGAGAATTAGTTTTGGAATTTTGTCTATCTCCCACCACTTGCAGTCTTTTGAAAATTGATCTGGCACTGGGATAACTTTTGAATATTCAACCAATGCCCAGTAACCGATTGTCACGAAACGTTCCATGATCCAACTATTTCCTCTGATCGGTCTCTTCATTGCGTGAGTTCCACGGTCACGATCGTTTCTTCCGAACGTATAGAACTGGTTAAGATAAATATTTTCGAGTTGAGTGCGATCACTTAAAATCCTTACAGCAGCGTCATCAATATTTTCATCTTTAATAATAAATCCTCCGGGCAAGCACCACCTACCTGTGTCTTTCCACTGCAGTAATAAAACTCGGAGGCTATTTTCATGGAAGCCGAAAATCACACAGTCTATAGAAAGATTGGAAAGGTAATACTGGTTTCCTTTGACAAAAAAATCTTCGACGCTAAGTTGAATTTTCTTACGCATTCCGCGAATATAATAACCAAACGTAATATGAGGACATTTTGTATGAACCCATAGGCATGACGGAATGATTTTTTTAACGGCTATCGTTTTGAGCACTTAAATCCATTGCTATGGAACCTATTCAACCAAAGCGCTTAATTGTAGTTTCTAACCGACTGCCCTTTCAGCTACTGGAAAAAAACGGCAAGATTACGCTCAAAGAAAGTGATGGTGGGCTGGTCAGTGCATTAAAAAGTTATTTTGAAAGTCGTCAGGACGACATAGAGGGCTATCAAAAGTGGTGGATTGGATCAGCAGAATTTCCAGAAAAAAGATGGCGGAAGTTTAAACAGGAAATCCCCAACCAAAATTCCTTTAATGTCGAACCGATCTTTATCGACTCTAAAACTTACAATCGGTATTATAACGGGTTTTGCAATGCAACCCTGTGGCCTCTGTTTCATTATCTCCCATCTTTCGTTGACTTCGATGAATCAACGTTTGCTGCATACGAAGAGGTGAACAAGATCTTTGCAGACCGACTTGTAAATTTTTTGAATCCGGGAGATATCCTTTGGGTGCATGATTATCAATTAATGCTCGTGCCTGGAATGGTCCGTGAGAAACTCGCGAACATATCCATTGGATATTTTCTTCACATTCCGTTTCCTTCCTA
Source organism: uncultured Chryseosolibacter sp. (assembly GCA_967728665.1). Taxonomy (GTDB): domain Bacteria; phylum Bacteroidota; class Bacteroidia; order Cytophagales; family Cyclobacteriaceae; genus Chryseosolibacter. Next base: position 8,085 of record CBQWHS010000005.1, read on the forward strand.
CGAGATATTCAGGATACTGCATCGTTCATGGAAAGAGAAAATCATTCGCGGACTTCTGGGCGCAGATCTGATCGGATTTCACACACACGAGTATGTGCAACATTTTCTGAAAACTGTTCAAATGGTTACCGGATACGATCATCAGTTCAGATTAATTTTTCTGACTGATCGCCTGGTAAAAGCGGATCTTTTTCCGTTAGGAATCAACTACGAGAGATTTCATGGCGCATCGCAGAAGCCCGAAGTAATTGAAGAGAAAAAATCAATCATTAAAAATTTTGGTAATTATAAGGTGATATTCTCTGTTGACAGATTGGACTACACAAAAGGAATCACGCACAGGTTGGAGGGTTTCGAAGTATTCCTTGAGCGGTATCCCGAGTGGCGCAACAAAGTCATTTTCGTGTTGGTTGTTGTGCCCTCCAGACAAATCATTTCCAAATATACCGAGCGAAGAAAACTCATTGAAGAGAAAGTAGGTCGATTGAATGGTAAGTACTCTACACTATCGTGGCAACCAATAATTTATCGTTACAATCATTTGTCGTTTGCAGAACTATCAGCGTTGTATGATGTGTCGGACCTTGGTTTGATAACACCGTTGCGCGATGGCATGAACCTCGTGGCAAAGGAATACATTGCCAGCTGCCATGGAAAAGGCGTGCTGATACTCAGTGAGCTTGCCGGAGCCGCCAACGAAATGGGAGAGGCGATTCTTGTAAATCCTGTTGACAGCACTGAAGTTGCCAATGCGATTTACACCGGGCTTACAATGCCGATAGAAGAGCAACGCCAACGCCTGGAAATTATTCAGCAACGTCTGCGTGATTACGATGTCATTTTGTGGGTTAATGATTTCTTGAAGCAGTTGAAACAAGTAAAACAGCAACAGGCGGAGCAAGAGACTAAACATTTGTTGGGCGATGAACTTGCAAAGGTTACGGAAGCGTTTAAGCTCGCGAAGAGAAGACATTTGTTTCTTGACTATGACGGGACATTGGTTCCTTATGCGAAGCATCCGCGGCTTGCTGTTCCCAAGGCTGACCTTATAGAATTGTTGAACGTAATCTCGTCAGATCGTCAGACTGAAACTACGATAATCAGCGGACGCGATGCTGATACGCTTGAACGTTGGTTCCATCATATTCCAATCAATCTCGTTGCTGAGCATGGCGCTGCCATTCGGAAAAAAAATGGAACATGGCGTTATCGCAGTGAAGTTGATCAAAGTTGGAAACCGCGGATTCGACCGATGCTTGAATTGTTTACAAAAAGAAGTCCGGGCTCTTTTATTGAAGAGAAAAACCACACGCTGGCTTGGCATTACAGAAATGTAGATCCTGAGTTGGGTTTTATAAGGTCGCGAGAACTGTTGGATAATTTGCAACATCTGGTGCGCAATTCTCAGCTTCAAGTGATTGATGGGAATCGTGTTATTGAAATACGCATGGCTGGAGTCGATAAAGGAAAGGTTGCCATTCAATTCCTTGAAGGATCAAGCTATGATTTTGTGCTGGCCATTGGCGATGACAAAACTGATGAAGATATGTTTCGCGCGCTGGATAATAAAGCCTATACAATAAAAATAGGCGCAGGCAATACGATTGCAAAGTATAGCCTGGCAGATCACCGGGAGGTAATCAATTTCTTAACCAACCTTGTTGCGCATAGTTATCAGAATGAAGGAGCAGACTTACACGAACGCAATATTGAGTTTAAGAAATAGTTTTACGAAAGTGAAGTAGTTGTTCGAGTAGGTCCTATTTTCTTGAGGCTCAGTTTGTGTGCTAGAGATTCTCATCGGACGAAGCGTTACAAGCAACAAAGTACTTCTCCTATTCGTCAAAACACAATACCCTGTGTATTCTAAATCGCGCGAAGACCTTAGCATAAAAAAATCGCTCACGAGGTGCGGGTAAATAATAAAATTCTCGTTTAAACCAAAAAGCCACAATGCGAGGTGTATGAGTTAAGGTAATAAGGTAGAGTTGAGTTTTTTGAAATTACGTTATGAAGGTAATAAGGCTTGATGTCGTTTCGATTTTCGAGTCGCCTTCGCACGGAAACCGGTTTGTCATCAATACTTCAAATTTATCACCTTATTACATTAGTAGCTCTGTACACTGTAGGGGTGAACTAATCTTATTACATTTATTTGATCACATTCTTCCACGGCCAAGGATATAAAAATTCCACTGCAACGAACTCAACAAAGTACTTCTCCTATTCGTCAAAACACAATACCCTGTGTATTCTAAATTGCGCGAAGACCTTGGCATAAAAAAATCGCTCACGAGGTGCGGGTAAATAATAAAATTCTCGTTTAAACCAAAAAGCCACAATGCGAGGTGTATGAGTTAAGGTAATAAGGTAGAGTTGAGTTTTTTGAAATTACGTTATGAAGGTAATAAGGCTTGATGTCGTTTCGATTTTCGAGTCGCTCTTTGCACGAAAGCCGGTTTGTCATCAATACATCAAATTTCTCACCTTATTACATTAGTAACCCGGTACAGTGTAGTGTGAACAAACCTTATTACATTATTTGGATCACATTCTTCTACGGCCAAGGATATAAAAAAATCCTCGCCGAGAAAAATTTGAAAATTTCCAAAGTCACCTTCAAAAGCTATAGTGCGGGGTTAATAAGGCGATGGGCTCACACTGGTCCATCCTCCATCAATCACCAGAGTCTGTCCGGTGATGTGTCTTGACAACGGAGAAACCAGGAATAGGGCAGCGTTCGCAATGTCCTCAACAGTTGCCGGTTTTCCCATTGGAGTAATTTTTGACCAGGTGGAATTATAATCAGGATCGTTCGAAGTCCTCTCCGTAATCGTTGCGCCGGGAGCAATAGCGTTCACATTAATTTTGTGTTGCGAAAGTTCGATCACTAGTGTTTTCGCTAACATTTCAAGAGCCGCTTTGCTCATGCCGTACGCTGCCAGATTTTTGTGTGCCTGGTGTCCCGTTACTGACGACATGAATAAAATGCTTCCGCCGGTTTCTTGTTGAATCATTTGCCTGGCAGAAGTTTGAGCGAGAAAGAAACTTCCCGCAAGGTTGACTTCCATTACTTTGTTAAAATCAGCAGGCTGGTAGTCGAGAAATTCTCCAAATAAAGTAATTCCTGCATTGGCGATGGCGATATCCAGGCGACCAAATTTTTCATTCGCGGTAGCGACCATCGAATCGATAAATGAAATGTCTGAGGCGTCACCTGCCATGGGAATGCACACGCCTCCATCTTTTGAAATCTTCCTGCTGCCTTCCGATGCAAGTGACTCTTCCACATCGTTGAGAATTACTTTCGCTCCTTGAGATGCTAATTGGCGACAAATTTCCAAACCGATTCCCTGCCCCGCGCCTGTGACAATGGCAACCTGATCGTGAAATTTTTTGTCGTTCATGATCTTAATGAGAGTCGCGTGTCACTTCGCTTCCACTTCCTCCTCGCAAAAAATCCATATCTGCACCGAGGTGCGATTGCTCCACGTGGGTCTGGTAGAGATGAACGTATCCTCGCTCCTGAAACTTAACCCGGCTTTTCCAATTTTGTTTTCTCTTCTTCAATTCTTCTTCCGAAACATTCAGTGTGATTTTCCGATTTGGAACATCGAGCGTAATGGTGTCGCCACTTTGTACTACTGCAAAATTTCCACCCAACGCGGCTTCGGGAGATACGTGTAAGATGACAGTTCCAAAACCAGTTCCACTCATCCGGCCATCGGAAATTCTTACCATGTCCGTAACACCTTTTGCAAGAAGTTTTGTCGGAATGCCCATGTTTCCAACTTCAGGCATGCCTGGATATCCCTTCGGACCAACATTCTTCAAAACAAGAATACTGTTTTCATCGCAATCCAAGTTCGGGTCATCAATACGATTCTTATAATCTTCAATATCTTCAAACACGATTGCCTTGCCAGTATGCGTCATCAGCTTCGGTGTTGCTGCTGATGGTTTTATCACAGCACCGTTCTCACACAAATTCCCTTTCAACACTGCCACGCCCGACAACGGATTGAATGGACCTTCAACCGTAGCAATGACGTCACGGTTGTAGCATTTTTCGTCTTTATAATTTTCGCTCATTATTTTACCATTGGCGGTAATGCAATCGCGATGTAAAAATTTATCAAGCTCTTTCAATACAGCGGGCAATCCGCCAGCATAATACAAATCTTCCATAAAGTATTTTCCGGAAGGCTGAAGATTCGCCACCAATGGAACATTCTTGGATAGTTTATCGAAATCATCGAGCGACAATTCAACTCCCATTCTTCCGGCAATGGCCAGCAAGTGAATAATGAAATTAGTTGAGCCACCAATCGCAGCGTTGACAATGATTGCATTTTCGAAAGCTTTGCGAGTGAGAATGTCCGACATGCGTAAGTTCTCTTTCACCATTTGCACGATCCGCATTCCTGAAAGTTGCGCCAAAACTTTTCTACGCGCATCCGCGGCAGGGATTGCAGCGTTGTGAGGCATTGTCAGTCCAAGCGATTCAACCATCACTGCCATGGTAGAAGCTGTGCCCATCACGGCACAATGTCCACGGCTGCGACACATGCTGGCCTCTGCAAGCATCAGTTCTTCCTGCAACATAGTACCAGTTCGAACGGCATCGCTGAATCTCCAGACATCACTTGTGCCAATATCTTTTCCTTGAAATTTTCCTGTCAACATTGGGCCACCGGAAACAACAATGGTTGGAATATTTACGCTTGCAGCACCCATCACGAGCGACGGTGTTGTTTTATCGCAGCCACACATCAGCACAACACCATCGACAGGATTTGCGCGAATCGACTCCTCAACATCCATGCTGGCGAGATTTCGATAGAGCATCGCGGTTGGTTTGATCAGTGTTTCTCCCAAAGACATAACCGGGAATTCAACCGGAAAACCTCCGGCCTCGGAGACGCCTCTTTTAATGGATTCGGCTAATTCACGAAAGTGAGCATTACAGGGCGTGAGCTCAGACCACGTGTTACAAATCCCAATGACAGGTCTTCCATCAAATTCATGTGACGGAATGCCCTGATTTTTCATCCAAGCGCGATAAATAAAACCATCTTTTCCGGTCTTGCCGAACCAGCCCTGACTACGTAATTTTTTGTCCATAGAGTTGTTTGTGATGCATTAAATATAAAATTTAATTAAGTAGTTACCAGCTCAATTCTTATGACGGGGAAAAAAATTGAATAGAGCAGCAACTAAAAGAGTCGCAACTGGTCGGAAGATTCTGAATCCATTACCCTGAGTTGATTGAATCCAAAATTAGAAATGGATACTCCCAGGAGCCGGACTTTTTTGTCGGTCAGGTCGGAGGCGATCAGTAATTCTTTGGCGGTGTTCGCTATCTTCGATTCTTCATCGAACAATTCGGAAAAAGAATGACTTCGTGTCACTTGCTTGAAATCGTGATATTTGATTTTAAGCGTAACCGTCCTTCCTTTAAGGTTCTGTTTTTTCAGTCTCTCAACTACCAGTGTGCAAAGTCTTTCAATTTCTGGAAACATTTCTTCTGATGAGGCCAGATCGATTGGAAAGGTATCTTCAGCGCCAATTGATTTAGTCTCGCGATCTGGTTGAACCTCGCGGTCATCGATGCCGCGCACAATCTTGTAAAAGAATTTTCCGGATTTACCGAACTTCTTTATGAGCTCTGCTTCTGACAATTTTTTCAAATCTTCGCCAGTAAGCAGACCCATGCTTTTCATTTTTTCGGCGGTGACTTTGCCTACACCATGAAATTTCTCCACCGGTAACTGCTCCATGAATTTTTCAACTTTCGATGGACCAATGAATGTTAATCCATCCGGTTTGTTGATGTCTGATGCTATTTTTGCTACAAACTTGTTGATAGAAATGCCTGCGGATGCAGTAAGATTCAGCTCCTCTTTGATGGATTGTCGAATAAGTTTTGCGATGTCGATCGCTGAGCCGATGCCTTGCTTGTCTCGTGTTACGTCAAGGTAGGCTTCGTCAAGTGACAATGGTTCGATAATGTCTGTATAGCGGTGAAAAATTTCCCGAATTTGGTTCGAGACGGATTTGTAAATATCAAATCGAGGCCTTACAAAAATCAATTCAGGGCATAAATCAATTGCCCGAATCGAAGCCATCGCAGAACGTACGCCAAATTTTCGCGCTTCATAACTTGCAGTTGCCACCACGCCACCGCGAACGGACGGAGATCCACCAACAGCGATGGGCTTTCCCCGAAAATCAGGATTGTCACGTTGCTCAATCGACGCATAATACGCGTCCATATCGATGTGAATGATTTTCCTGATTTTTTTCTTCTCTTCCACAAAACAAAAATAAAACACAGGTTGCTAAATCCAGCGACATGCTGTTGTCGCAGATTTAAGAACGAATTTTCTTAATTTACGATGCTATCCCTTTGATTATGAAAAAATTTACTGTGTTTGCCTTTGTCGTTTTGGTTCTCGCTTCTTGCGATGTTACTAATGAAGAACAGCTGGATAAACCAGTGATCATTTTTGATACCGATGCCAATAATGAACTAGACGACCAACATGCGCTCGCGTACTTGCTTTTCAATGGCAATGCTTTTATCATGGCGGGTGTTACCGTGAATGCAACGCGGAGTGGTGGACAAATAGACGCTCAGTACGCGGAGGCTGAAAGAGTAATGCGTTTGTGCGGCTATGCAGGTAAACTTCCGTTGTATAAGGGGGCGAACGCAAATTTCGATTCGATTCAAAATACGATCGCAAACAAAAATTTTGATGGAAGCGATGCTGTAAATTTTATTATCAAGACAGCGAAAAATAGTAAGACTCGCATTGTGCTGGTCGCTGTTGGGAAGCTGACCAATGTGGCACTGGCATTAAAAAAATCTCCGGATATAGCGGAAAAACTTCGGGTTGTTTGGCTTGGATCAAATTATCCTGAACCCGGTGAGTACAATCAAATGAATGATACAACGTCAATGAATTTTGTTCTTAAAACCACAGTGCCTTTTGAAATTGTGACGGTGCGCTATGGTAAAGACTCGGGCTCTGATGCCGTTAAAGTAACACAGGAAGAGATCAACGAAAGAATGCCAGGCCTTGGCCCCGAGATAATTATCCCGGTAACGGGAAGACATGGGGGAGATTTTAAAACGTTTGGCGATTATTCCGTGAACTTGTTTCAGCATATCGACTATAATGGTACGCCACCATCGCGAGCATTGTTTGATATGGTAGCCGTGGCGGTGGTGAAAGATGCTTCATGGGGAACTCAGCGACAGATACCCGCACCGTTGTATTACAATAATCAATGGCATGATAATTCAAATAATATGCGAATGATTTTGGTTTGGGAGAATTTTCAGAAGGAAAATATACTAAAGGATTTTTTCGAGTCACTGGAGAATTATCAGCAAGCTGACGTGGAAGAATAGTTTTGTTTTACACGGTTCTCGTATTGCACAATATTCGAACCGTGAACCAGCACTAGGCCCAAATTTAGGCGCGTTCGAACGCTTTTTTTATTTTTTATTATTGGTACTCAATCTGTCGTGTTAGAATTGCTCATTCGGTTTGTAAAAAATCAGAAATCAGTTTTGTAAATATTCCGCCCACGGAAAAGTTTTGGAATCGGACATAAGTTGTTATTATCTTCCAGAAACCAAAAAATATACGCGTGAAAAAATTCAATTCACTTACAATAGTGGTCTGTGCCCTGGCAACACTACTGATATGGTCATGCCAAAAGTCGGCTCCACAGGAAGCTGAATCGACATCGACTTCTGCAGTCACTGAAAATGCGTTGAGCGATGAGGAAAAGGCGGCAGGTTGGGAATTATTATTTGACGGCTCAACACTTAACGGATGGAAGCGATATAACCATGATACGATCGGCCCGTTGTGGTCTGTTAAAGATGGAATGATCATCTGTGATGGCTCAGGCCTAACAGAAGGAACTGCGAACGTTGGAGGCTCATTGATGACGATCAAGCAATTCGGAAATTTTGATCTGACAGCCGATTGGAAAGTATCACCGGGTGGTAACTCTGGAATTTTGTATCACGTCGTTGAAAAACCCGAATACAAACATGATTATGAAACCGGACCGGAATACCAGGTTATGGACGATGCCGGATGGAAAGGTGACCCGTTGAAAGAAGGTCAAAAAGTTGGCAGTAATTACGACATGTTCCCAGCACCAGCGAACAAAAAAGTGAATGCCCCCGGAGAGTGGAACACTGCACGGATCGTTTACAACAATGGCCATGTAGAGCAATATCTGAACGGTGAAAAAGTTGTTGAATTTGATGAAGGGAGCCCCGAGTATGACGCGAATTTTAAGAAGAGTAAGTGGGTAGATTATCCGGGATGGAATAAATCAAAAACCGGATCGATTTCCTTGCAAGATCATGGAGCTCCGGTTTATTACAAAAACATTAAAATTAGAGCATTGTAAATCTCAGGATCAAAACCAGAAGCATTACAGGGAGGGCACTTTCATTTGAAATGGAAGTGCCCTTCGATTTTTGATGATTATTGAATGCATAATGTATTATGATAAATTAATACCTTTGCGTCTGATGAAACGCTCATCTTCTACATATCGTCCAGCCGGAATAATGATTGCATAGTTCGTACAGCGCTCGCTGTACTTGTTTACATCATTCATTCTAATTGCCCTGCTCATCGGGGTAAACATTTTCATTTAATTTTTCACACATGGAATTTTTAAATCAATTCGGTTGGGATTTATATTTTCAACAACAGTCAATTTATATATCGAATGATCTTTCGCTTGGCAGGATTATTTCAATAAAAGGATTCAAGTATTTTTTAATAACACAGCGTGGGGAGTTGGAAACGGAACTTTCCGGCAAGCTTCTCTACGAAACGTCCAATGAAGCCCTTCCAAAGATTGGCGACTGGGTTTTGTTCAAAGATTATGAATCGATGGGTTATGTGGTTGAACTTATTCCTAGAAAGAATCTTCTCTCAAGAAAGGATCCGGGCAACAAAATACAACGCCAGGGATTGGCCGCAAATATTGATGCAGCGCTTATTGTTCAGGGACTTGACATCAATTTCAATGTTATGCGATTGGAGCGATACATCGTTCAGATCAAAGCATGTAACATTACGCCGATTGTAATTTTGAACAAAGCTGATCTTATTCAGGATCATGATTTATATCGTCAACAAATTGACAACCTCCAGCGCGATTGTGTCATTCACTTTTGCAGCACCGTTACCGGCTTAGGCATCGAAACCTTAAAGAATGAAATTCTAAAAGCAAAAGAAACTTACATCCTTGTTGGGTCTTCAGGTGTTGGTAAAAGTTCATTGCTCAATATGTTGATGGATGGAGCAGTTCAATCCATTGGGTCAGTTAGCGATTCAAACAATAAAGGGAAACACACCACGACCACACGCGATCTTTTTCAACTCCCGAATGGAAGCTTGCTAATCGACACTCCGGGTATGCGCGAATTCGGTGTTACGTTTGAAGAGGGGAGTTCTTCGGAAGACATGTTTCCGGCAATTCAAAAATATGCTGTCAATTGTCGATTCAATGATTGCACACATATGCACGAAGCGGGCTGCGCTGTAGTTGAAGCGCTCGAGTCTGGAGTAATAGAACATGAAGTGTACGATAGCTATTTGAAGCTGATCAAAGAGCAAAGGCGTTTTCAAATCAACGTTGAAGACAAAAAGCGAATTGACAAACAGGCTGGAAAGCTATCGCGCGAAGCAGGGCGACATCGAAAAAAATTCAAATATTAGCGCTTCGTGTGTTTTAATTTTGGTTCGATAGCACGTTGCCAGATTTGGTAACCGTTGGCATTCATGTGCAGGCCGTCTTCAATGAAAAGCTCTTTGCGCGGATTTCCGTTTGCATCGAGCATTTCGTTGTAGATATCAATGAAGGCGGTACGTTTTTGTGTTTTCAAAAATTCACGGACCAGATTATTGGTTTCAACCATCTGTGGCATTAAAGCTTGTCTGCGCGGGCTCGGTTTAAAACTTACGAATGCGATGTAAGCCTTTGGTAATTGTTTTCGAATCATTGCGAATAATTTCATGAATCGCTCGGTCACAATTTGAGGCGTGATATTTTCAGCCTGGAAGAAATCATTTTCTCCACAGTAGATCACAACTTGTTTGGGCTTGTATGGAAAAATAATTTCGTTGGCGTACTCGATCACGTGGGGAAGTCCCGAACCTCCAAATCCCCTGTTAATAATTTTGTGACGTGGAAAATCAGCCTGCACATTTTTCCACATCCTGAAAGAAGAACTTCCAACAAACAAAATTGCTTTCTTCGGAGGAAAGTGAATGGAGTCTTGGGTTTGAAATGCGCGGATCTCCGGCCAGAAAGGTTTCTCCTGAGCGAACGTGCAAACAGAAACTATTAAAGAAAGAAATAACGCCAAAAGCTTAGCGGACATAGGATTACCGTTTCTTGAAAGTATTAAATGAAACTCTAAATCCTAAGCAACTTGGAAATCATTTGCCACCGTTTGACCTGAGATCATTTAGACAATTTGCATCCAACGAAGGGACTGTTCCTCCAGCGATGTTCGCAATGATGTCGCTTGTTTCCGCAGCGTAGTACATCAAACAATTTTGATCCGTACAATGCCTCCCATGCGTAGCGTCCTGGTGGGTTGTTTGCATGGGCGTACCGTTGTTTACCAGCCCAAGTATATGCCCGATCTCGTGTAGGATAACCGTTGACTCCAGCGTTTTGACTGGTGGCTGTGTAACTCCTCCTGAATAATCGCGAATGGTTTTCTCAAAGATCGCCATAGAGCTGTTGCCGTAAGCCACACCAAGCACTTTAGCATTCCCTTCATTTGCACTGTAGTCGCCGTCCAAAAAAAGTATGTAGGCAGTCAGTGTCTTTCCACTAGTCTTTGTTATGCGATGCGCGTTTTCAATTGATTTAATGTCAGAGATGCTATACGAAGCCAATCCTTGCGTCGGAGCAGTGCTCATCGAAATTGTTATTCCACCTGATTTGTTTAGTCGTTGCTGCAAAAATGTTTTCAGGTTTGTGACTGTCTCAGCAGTGGGCTCGAAGCCACTCATAGACTGAATTTCGATGCTCAATTTGTCAAAGGTCTTCTCAGACAAAAATGAATTCGGAACTACAGTCGAATCCACAGGTACCAGATTGTCTGAGTTGTCGCAGCTCATGACAATTAGAAAAAATACTAATAAAGCAGTCTTAAAAGGTCGATTATTCATATGCAGCAGCCGTAAAAAAAGTGTGCCTAACAGCCGGTTAAAACACTATGGTAATTTTAACCAGTGCGCGGTTTTAGTCATCATGAGTGTATCATATTCGTTACAAATACAGGGCGTGTTTACCTGTAAATATTCTGGTTATCAGAAACTTATTAATATGGTATAACTTTCGCAATATGCTCGGTCAGTTCTCCAATTTATGATTAAGAATTACTTTATCGCCAACTTTAGGAGCCTTTGGAAAAATCGCTCTCACGCAATCATCAACATGCTGGGGCTTTCGCTCGGTATTACGTGCGCAATCGTCATTTTCCTCATTGTACGATTCGAGCTTAGCTTCAATAACTATCATACTGACAAAGAGAGAATATATCGAGTCATTACCGAATATCGCGGAGGGAACAATCTTTCCTACGGCTCAGGAATGACTTATCCACTTCCTCCTGCACTACGAGCAGACTTTGCCGATCCGGGATTTGTAGTGATGGTAGACGCTAACCACAGCGACCCCGTGATTCACGTGGAGGAACACGGAGAAAAACAAAAATTTAAGGAGCCCGGTGTTGTGTTCGTTGATCCTGACTACTTCAATATTTTTGATCATAAATTCTTACAAGGAAATAAAAACGCACTTCGGCGCGAAAAGACAGTCGTTATCACCGAATCGGTCGCGAAGAAATATTTTGGCAACGAGAGTCCCATAAATAAAGTAATCAACATTAATAATGAGATAGATCTCACCATCACAGGGATGATTGAAGACGCACCAAAAAATTCCGATTTCCCTTTTCGTATCATCATATCTTCGAACGTCGGTTCGATCAAGCGCGGCTGGGAAGATTGGGGCGCGACTTCGAGTTCGATTAATTGCTTTATCAAGCTCAACCCTGACATTTCACAACATGATTTTGAAGAG
>CBQWHS010000006.1:0-18176 GCA_967728665.1 uncultured Chryseosolibacter sp.
CTAAAGCCTGGGACTTATCTTGTTAAAATTTACTCTGGCGATTTCACTTCAGTAAGCCGCTTTGTGGTCCATTAAGGTGGCGGGCAAATGAGTTAATATCTCCTTCACCATTTCCTTTAATCCAAACTGGTGCTGCCAGCCCCAATCTTTTCTTGCACTAGAATCGTCAATTGATTTTGGCCATGAGTCTGCAATGGCTTGCCTGAAATCAGGGTTGTATGTTATTGAGAAATCAGTAATGTGTTTTTTAATTTCTGTGGCGATTTCTGCTGGACAGAAACTCATTGCAGAAATGTTGTAGCCTGAACGGATCTTTATCTTCTCAGCCGGTGATTCCATTAGGTCAATGGTGGCTTTCACCGCATCATCCATGTACATCATCGGTAAGTATGTATCGGGTTTGAGAAAGCATTCAAATTTTTTATCCGTGATCGCTTTGAAGAAAATATCGACCGCGTAATCTGTTGTGCCTCCACCGGGTTTTGTTTTATATCCAATCAGTCCGGGATAACGAAGGCTTCTTACATCAACACCTTGCTTTCGATAATACCAATCACACCAGCGTTCGCCTGCCTGCTTGGTAATTCCGTAGATCGTTGATGGATCCATAATCGTGTCCTGCGGAGTGTTATTCTTCGGAGTTGTAGGACCGAAGGCAGCGATAGAACTTGGCCAGTATACTTTGTCGATCTTGTATTCAACAGCGGCATCCAGCACGTGGATCAATCCATCCATATTCAAATGCCAGGCGAACTTCGGATTTTTTTCTCCAGTAGCAGAGAGCACCGCAGCGAGATGATAAATTTGCGTGATGCTATTTTTTTGAATGAAGTCGAACAGCGTCTTCTGTTTAAGAACATCAAGGATTTCGAAATTGCCCTGGCTAAGAATGCCTTGAGGATCTTTGATGTCGGTGGCGATTACATTTTCCTTACCATACAACTTCCAAAGACCTTGTGTTAGCTCGGAACCAAGCTGACCACCAGCTCCGATTACCAGAATTTTATGCTGCTTCATGTTCTCTTAAGTGTTGCCAAATTACTAAACGATTTTACCAATCAATGCTTTTTTTTGACGGCAAAATCGATTTCAAAACCGCAACAAATTTTTTGCTGTGATACTCTCCCGAGCCGATATTTTATTTCCCGAACGAAGAATTTCATGAGTAGTAATTTTGATAGCACTATAGTGGATGTGTGCTAATGTCAGCTCAGAAATAAGTGAATTGTTGTTGTTCATATTATTACCCTTCTAACTTTGCATCGTGACTTTTGAAGAATACCTTATCAGCAAAAAGATTGATCGTGAACCTTTCGTGAAAGCGGAAACTGAACTTTATAATTCATGGAAATCAGAGTTCGAGCAGATCCATCCCAATAGCTTTACCGTTCAAAAGCTCAACCTCATTAATCCGATACGGAGAAAATATCCACTGAAAATCGAGGAGATAAAAGTGCCTATAGTCACAACGCCACCCGCGGTTTCTCCTTCACCAGAAACACCGGCGTCAGTTCCAGCAGCTCGACCTGGAAAGCGTGTAATAAAACCCAAACCGAAAATCAACTAGAATGTATAGCCAATTCAAACCCGTTTTAGAAAAGGAATTGAAGTCGATCCAGGAGGCTGGATTATTTAAGAAGGAAAGAATTATCACCACAGCACAAGCCGCTGACATCAAAACAAATGGCAAACCGGTAATAAATTTTTGTGCTAATAATTACCTCGGGTTGTCTTCACATCCACGCGTTGTAGAAGCTGCCAAGAAGGCGATCGATACTCACGGATTTGGAATGTCATCGGTCCGTTTTATTTGCGGTACACAGGATATACATAAAGAACTTGAAAGTAAAATTTCACAATTCCTCGGCACTGAGGATACAATTTTATACGCTGCTGCGTTCGATGCAAATGGGGGCGTGTTTGAACCATTGTTCGGAGCGGAGGATGCAATTATTTCCGATGAACTAAATCACGCATCAATCATTGATGGAGTGCGTTTGTGCAAGTCGATGCGTTACCGCTATAAGCACAACGACATGAGCGATCTTGAAAAACAACTTCAGGATGCCAAAGCCGCGGGCGCGAAACAGATAATTATTGTGACAGATGGAGCATTTTCCATGGATGGAACAATTGCGCAGCTTGACAAAATTTGTGATCTGGCCGATAAATACCAGGCACTTGTGATGACGGACGAATGTCACTCAACAGGGTTTATTGGAAAAACCGGGCGAGGTGTTCCCGAATATCGCAACGTGATGGGCCGTGTCGATATTATCACGGGAACTTTGGGGAAAGCATTGGGTGGAGCTTCTGGCGGTTTTACTGCGGGAAAAAAAGAGATTATAGAATTGTTGCGTCAACGGTCAAGGCCATATTTGTTTTCAAATACGCTCGCTCCCAGTATTGTCGGCGCAAGCATTGAAGTTTTCAATATGCTGTCCGAGACGACTGCCCTCCGCGATAAGCTGGAAAAAAACACAAAGTATTTCCGTGCTGAGATGACTAAGGCGGGTTTTGACATAAGACCAGGAGAACATCCGATTGTGCCCATTATGCTGTATGAAGCACCGCTTGCGCAAAAGTTTGCTGAAAAACTTTTAGATAAAGGAATTTACGTCATCGGATTTTTTTACCCCGTCGTTGCTAAAGGCCAAGCCAGGATTCGCGTGCAAATTTCTGCGGGTCATGATCAACATCATCTCGATGCAGCCATCAAAGCGTTTTCAGAAGTAGGAAAAGAGCTGGGAGTGCTTAAATAAAATAGTCTCTTAACTCCGCGATCACTGGCTATTTGATACCGTGGTTTTTCTTTTTCTTTTCGACAATGTCGCCCATGCGCGAAGTATCTTTTGTGATGAGACCAAAGGCCGGGTCTACATTTTTAGAGGGAAAAAAATAAATCGGTTCACGCTTACCGCGAACTTTTAGTTTATAGATGTTGAACACAGGAATAATTTTTAAAGATTTCACGTCTGGCCAGTCGAAACGCATATTTCGGTCACCCTCGATAACAACAATTTTATTCTTGCCTACCGCAACTCGTTTGATCTTATCACTGACAGCTACAAACAAAATGAAAAACCCGCCTCCAATGGTGATGAGAAACAGTGAAACAAAAAACGTTTTTGACGCCAAACCGAAACGCATGATCAATGCAGTCGCCACGACCCACTGGACGATGGCAAAACCCAGAAAGAAAAATTTCGCTGTGTAATATTTTACTGGACTTGCTTCAACCATATTCTTCTATTCATTGAATTTACGATTTATTCTGAAAAATGTTTACATCTGATCAATACAAACAAAATTGCGCCTACTTATTCCTCTAATAATGTGACTGGAAAATCTTGTCCGCGGGAAAATGTGTACGGATACTGCGGACGGCCTTTCATTTTCCGAGTCAACTCCGGAACCTGGTCGTCGATAAATGATTTTAGCTCATTGATGGTAACCTTTCCATCTTTAGGCGCACCATCCGCCTCGCCGAGCAGTCCTTTCAACAAGATATATGTAAACAGTCCGTGGCCAAGCTCTGCAAATTCGGCCGCAAATTGTTCACTTCCTGCCGAGGCCATCACGTGTATGCCGGCACTTCTCGATAGTTGAGCAATGGCTTTCTCCTCACTGGCACCGCGGGCGGCCAATAATTCCACCGAGGCACCCGATTGACATGCGTCCATAATAATGAGTTGCTTCAAGGCTTTGATGTTTCTGAATTTTTCCTGTAAGACATTCGCCTCAATTGCTTCTTTGTGCAACGCGCTTTCATCATACAACCGCGAAGTCTCCGTTGGAATAAAATAGAAAACATCGTTGACCATGCTGCCATGACCTGCGTAATAAAAAATGAAAACATCTTCAGGATTTATCGATGCGGTTAACGCTTCCATTTGTTTGAGAATATTTTCCCGGGTGGCATCCTGATCAAATATGGTGTGTACCTGGAGTGACTTGAAAATGGTTGGTGATTTTTCAGACAGCGTTTTCACAAATGACTCGGCATCGTCTTTGGCATAATTCAGCATGAGCTTTGGATTTTTATACTGGTTAATGCCAACGGCCAGGATATGACAAACGCTGCTCTTGGAAGGATGATCAGAAAATATTTCGGCCGTGTGTGGATCGGCTTCAAGTTGATCTCTATTACTGGCTGTCGCCATAAATGTATTGGGTCCACCCACCAAGTCTACCGAATGACGATAGGTGGTAACTTGTCCTTTGCCATTGGGAAGTGTGAGTGATTGTAAGTCGATCGCAATATTCTTTCCATTATGAAAAAGCTTCAAGCCTTGCACACCATTCCCATTGTCAGTAAGTCTTACAATTACATCTGCCTTCCCATTTCCGGTTGAAATTACCGCCACCCTGATCGTTGGAGGAGGCGATGACAACAATTTTCCGCGGAGGCTTTTGCCTTCAGAACTTCCTCGGTTTTGAAAGATTTTGGGAAGCAGATCCGGACGGTAGTAGTCGTTGAAAAATTGATCAACGCTATACGTTGTCATGCCATTAACAAAATGAATGTATTTCCGAGCACCGTCTGTTGCACTGAAGTATCCGGAAGGATTTTTCGCCATCCAGTCGTTCTCACCAATTTGGATTTGCTCAAAAAATTCCTGTCCCGAATTCAAGTCCCAAAATTTGGTGACGCCATCAACATCGTGACTGATTAACATTTTATTGTCCGGACTAAATAACAAGCTTGTCACATCCGATTTGTGTCCTGCAAAAGTTTTTATCTCTTTCGCGGAATTGACATCCCATAGGCGAATCACACGATCCGCGCCTGCAGAGTAAATCGTTTTCCCGTCAGGCGAATAAATCGCAGACAACACCGCACCATGATGCCCAAGAAATTTTTTGCTCATCAGCCCGGATGCAATATTCCAGATTCGAATGCTGCCATCAGCGCTTGTGCTTAGCAGAACTTGCTGATCAGGCGACATGGAAATTGACGTGATCAGATCAGTATGTCCGACAAAAGTTCGAACCGGAGTCCTCGTGTCAATTTCCCAGAGTTGTAATGAATTGTCTAGGCGTGAAGTAAAAAGGTAAAGATCATTCGGATGAAAAAGTAAGTTGTAGGCCGCATAGCTTTCAAATTCTATATACGTCTTTAGTTTTCCTGTCGAAAGATCATGAATCTTTACAGTTGCGTCCGCACTGGAGGATGTTACCTGTGTTTCGTTACTGTTAAAATGAACATTGAAAATCGGTTCGCGATAAGAATTGATTACCTTAAGTGTGTCACCCGACTGCACATCCCACAGAATTATTTTTCCATCGCCACCTCCGCTAATCATTTTTTTTCCGTCACGCGAAAGATCATAACACAACACTGCCTTTTTGTGGGCTGTAAAATTCATGACGGATTTTCCTGTAGCGATATCCCACTGCTTTACTTTCGTTCCGAACTTTCCTTTGAAAAGTGTTTTCCCATCCGGTGAAATGAGTAAGGCGTTTTTGTATCGCACGTATTTCGCCAGGGCAGATTCCCAATAGAAGTTTGGATCGTAATTCAATCCGCCTAAATCACGCTGATTCAAAAAACCTGTGAGTATGAACTCTTTCTTATGTGTGCTGAGGCTCCAAGCAAACGCTGTATTGTCATTTGAGGTGATAATAATTTTTTCGCTGTCTTTCGAAAATTGGATTTTATTGAAGCCGCCTTTTTCTTCCGCTGTTATGGTTTCAATCGCCTTGCCTGAGACTTCATCGTAAACGATCACATTTTTTTCTGTGGAGCGTGCTAGGTGTTTTCCGTCTGCGCTGATGGATAAGCCCGTAAGATCTTCAACTTTCGGCTCATATGTTTGAAGCAATTTTCCTGAAGCCAAATCATATTTTTTCAAAGGTCCCTTGTGTGACGCCATGTAAAGAATTTTATTGTTGGGATTGAACGTGACAAGCGTTGCACACCCTCCGCACCAGCCTTCTTCATATTCAAACGTGTAGGCTTTAGTCCACGAGTCAGTTTTATAGACATTTACCTTGCGATTGTTCTCTCCGAAAGCGAGCCATTTCCCATCATCACTAATTGAGAGTGAAACGCCGAAGCCTCGCCCTTCATCGGCATCAATCGGAAGCGCTCTTATTTTTCTTTTTGATTGAAAGTCATAAACGATAGCTGAGTCTTGCGCCCCGGTTCGATTGTATCCGGCCGTGACGAAGAATCTCACGGAGCGATCGACTCCTACATCGGAAATGAAATCTTCTGAATTGATCGTGTAAACTTCTTTCCCAGTCAATACATCCCAAAACCTTACTGTTTTGTCATAACTGCCAGAGATCAAAGTTTTTCCATCTGTGGTGAATGCAATTGATGAAACGGAATTTTCATGACCTAAAAAACTTCTGATTTCCCGGCCAGTATTCACATCCCAAAGTTTTATCGATTTGTCTTTACTCGCAGTCGCCACATAATTCGAATCCGGGCTAGCGGCAATTGTTGTGACGGCGAGTTCATGACCTTTTTGAATTATTGTTTCCAAATTTTGGCTGAATGTTTCAAACGCTAACAAGAGTATCAGTACAACAGGTATGAATTTGTTCATCACTAGTAGTTGAGTAGTATATAATTTAATGAATCAATCAATGAATGCTGGGGAATTAAGCGAAATTTTTACAAAGCTCATTATCTCACTTTTTATTGGGTTGATTATCGGTGGTGAACGACAGTATCGCAATAAATCCGCAGGGTTTCGCACGATCACATTGATTTGTCTTGGTGCCACGCTTTTCACGATTTTGTCTGACCAGGTTGGTCAGAGCACAGGAGGCTCCAGGATTGCCGCGAACATTGTAACGGGAATTGGTTTTCTTGGAGCGGGAGCGATCATGCGAGAAGGGCTCAATGTGTCGGGTTTGACAACGGCAAGTACAATCTGGGTTGCAGCTGCACTTGGAATGGCTGTTGGAATCGGCCAATACGGTCTCGCCGGCCTTGCCATGATTTTGACGTTCATCGTACTCACGGTTTTTGAACGGATTCAAAACTGGATCTTTGGAATCATGAAGAAGACGATCGAGTTACACCTTACTTTGCCAGGGACCAAAAACCGAATCGATCTCATTGGTAAAAAAATAGCTGACCTCAAATTAAAAGGCGTTCGCAAAAAAGAGTTCCGAAAAGAAAGTGACGCTAACTATCTGTATGATGTCATCGGCAGAGAAAAGACACTCGCTACGTTCGTTGATTTTTTAAACCGGTGCGAGCACGTGAAAAGTTTCAACTACTGATTTTGGTTTCCGTGGGCTCCTCTTCAAAAAGGTCTTCCCAATTTTCCGGCTCCGTCTTATGAAGATAATCGAGGATCTTAATTTCGACTTGTTTTAATTTTAAGGCTTTAAGATATTTTCCGTTGCGTGCCAATATCAATCTGCCGGTCTCCTCTGAAACCGCCAGCACTAACGTATCGGTGTTTTCAGACATACCAACTGCTGCCCGATGACGAAGCCCAAAGTGCGGGGGTAAATGATCATTTTCACTGACAGGCAAGATGCAACGCGCAGCTTTAATTCTTCCTTTATGTATGATTACAGCTCCATCGTGTAGCGGACTATTCTTGTTAAATATTGACAAGAGAAGACGTTTCGAGACTTCCGAGTTCAATGTATCACCGGTTTCGGCGTAGAATTTTAGTTCCGCATCACGCGAAAAAACAATTAAGGCTCCGGTCTTTGTTGCCTTTAATGTTTTTGCCGCCTCAATGACCTGGTGGATATCAAAATCTTCGGTGTAATTATTTCGCCAGGTGGCGATCGATTTAAAAATGTTTTCCCGAAATTCTGTTCCACGCCCAATCACCAGCAAAAATTTCCGAATCTCCGGTTGAAAAAGAATAATCATTGCCAACACACCCACATTCATAAATTGTCCGAGGATCGTTGCCAGCAATTCCATCTGAGCTGCACGAACGATGAGGTAAATCAGATAGAGCGCAAGTATGCCAAGGAAGATATTAACAGCGATACTTCCGCGAATAAGCTTGTACACCTGGTAAAGCAAAATACTCACCAGGACGATGTCGATAATATCGACCCAACTGACTCCTAAAAATCCGATTCTAAAAAGGAAAATCATTCTAACAAATGTACTAATAACGCGCCGAGCGGAGAACGATCAATGTCAATTTCTGATGGACAACGTTGTTATCGCGGTGAAGATTGTGTTACGTGTTCGACCAACGTCAATACTTCCTTACACTCTTTAACATCATGAACGCGAAAGATGTTTGCTCCATTCATTGCAGCAACGGCATGCAGGGCGGTAGTTCCGTTCAGCCCATCTTCGGGTTTTATCCCAAGCGTTTTCCAGATCATAGATTTTCGTGATAAGCCCACCAGCACGGGCTTTCCGAGCATGCTAAACAAGTTAAGATTATTTAGCAGCTGAAAATTTTGCTCCCTTGTTTTCGCGAATCCAAAACCAGGGTCAACGATAATGTCTTTCACTCCCAACTGCACGACTTGAAAGACTTTCTTTTCGAGATCATCAATAATGTCTTTAATTAAATGGTCATAGTCTGTCAGCCCTGCCATTGTTTGCGGATTGCCACGCATGTGCATAAGAACATAAGGAACATTCAGTTTGGCGACAGTGGAATACATTTCAGAATCAATATTTCCACCAGATACGTCATTGATCATTCCGGCCCCTTCTCCTATCGCCAGCCGTGCAACCTCACTTCGAAATGTATCAATCGAGATAAACGCATTTGGGAAATTTTTAACAATTAGCTGAATTGCTTTCCTGACCCGCGATTTTTCTTCTTCGATTGGGATATCAACCGCTTTTGGCCGGGATGAATAACCGCCTACATCGATAATAGATGCGCCTTCTGCTAAAGCTTTGTCGACCTGGTTTATAATTTCAGTCTCCGATTCAAAACGACTTCCTGAATAGAAACTGTCTGGCGTGATATTCAGAATGGCCATTATTTTCGGGCGATCAAGTGATAAGATGCGACCGTTGATGTTAAGTGTTTTGTTTGTTGAAAATGGTGTATTTTGCACCGCTCAAAATTATGGTTGAGAAAACAGCTGCCGAATATAAAGAGGTAATCTCCATGTGCAAAGCCCTCTTTGAAAAGAAGACGCGCGACTATGGAACTGCCTGGCGGATTTTACGTCTGCCTTCGATCACCGATCAGATTTTCATTAAGGCGCAGCGCATCCGAAGTATCCAGGAAAAGGGAGTTCAAAAAGTCGGTGATCCCGTCAAGGATGAATTTGTGGCGATCATCAACTATTGCATTATCGCTATTATGCAAATGGAGCTCGAAAATTCGTCTTCTATGGACATGACATTCGAACAATTGGATCCGCTCTATGACCGCGCGGCTGAAGAAACGTTCAATCTCCTGCAAAATAAAAATCATGATTATGGCGAAGCGTGGCGCGACATGCGAGTCACCTCGATTACCGATATTATATTAATGAAATTATTACGCGTGAAACAGATCGAAGATAATTCTGGCAGAACCTTGGTAAGTGAAGGGATAAAAGCGAATTATCAGGATATGATAAACTACGCAGTGTTCGCCTTGATTAAATTGAAATAACAAAATGTTCAGAAAAATCACCGATTCATTTTCAAGATATTTCGTAGGATGTCTTTTTATTTTCTCCGGGTTGATCAAATTGAATGATCCGGTGGGAACGAAAATTAAAATGGAAGAGTACTTCGAAGTTTTTGCCGAAGACTTTGGATCATTTTTTCACTACCTCATTCCTTACGCACTGGAAATCGGATTGATCATTGTTGTGCTGGAGATTGTACTCGGTGTTGCAGTTTTGATTTACTACAAGATGGAATTGACAACAAAAGTTCTGCTTGCGCTGATGGTCTTCTTTACTTTCCTCACATTTTACTCTGCTTATTTCAATAAAGTTACCGACTGCGGATGTTTTGGCGATGCGATAAAACTGACGCCCTGGGAATCGTTCATTAAAGATTTGGTGTTGATGGTGTTTGTTCTTCATCTCTTCTGGTATCGAAAACAATACGCAGCCACCCTTCGCACGCGCGAAGGTCATGCAGTAGTTGTTGCTGTCGTTCTTGTGAGCTTTTTCCTGGGAATTTACGCGATCAGGCATCTTCCGTTTATTGATTTCCGTGCGTATCGCATTGGTAATAATATTCCAGAGCAGATGCAGCCGGAAGAGCAACCAGTTTTTGAATACATTTTTGTTAAGAAAGATAATGGTGAAGAAATCCATTCAGATAAATATTTAATGGATACGCTTCAATACAAGTATAAGAGTGTTCGTCAAACCAATGAGGGTAAAACGAAAGCGAAGATTACGGATTATGCCGTAAGTTCAGTGGAAGGTGAAGACGTGACACAACAGACATTCGAAGGCAACAAATTGTTCATTATTATCTATGATGTTGCAAAGGCTTCGACTTCAAACATCGATAAGATCCGCGATCTCTCAAAAGGCCTCGAGGGCAAAGTTGATGTCATGGTGCTAACGGCATCAAGCAGTGAAGCCTTCGAAAATTTCAGACATGAAAACCAACTCGCCGTACCGTATTATTTTGCAGACGCTACTGTGCTGAAAACAATTGTCCGTTCAAATCCAGGCCTCACACTTTGGGTGAATGGCACTGTACGTGGTATGTGGCATCATAATGATACGCCGACAGCCGCGCAAGTTTTGGAACTCACCAAGTAACGATGATAGCACTATGAAAATATTTTTCATAGGAATGCCGGGCTCGGGAAAAACTACCATGGCCAAAATTGTGGCCGAGACGTTACAAATGAAGTTTGTAGATCTGGATCAGGAAATTGTTGATCGCGAGCAGAAGAGCATCCCTGAGATTTTTCGCATTAAAGGAGAGGAATACTTCAGGAAGATTGAATCCAAAATTCTAACCGAGTGGGCAGCTCAACCCTCAAGTTATGTAATGGCCACAGGAGGAGGGGCTGCATGCTTTCACGCTGGAATTGAAATCATCAATAAAGCGGGTATTAGCATTTTTCTGAATGAACCATTGTCAACACTTGTGGATCGTGTCTCGAACAATACTGAACGCCCACTATTGGCAACTGAGAATATCGACGATGTGCGGATTCGACTTCAGGAATTATTTATTGTCAGAGAAGCTTGCTATCGCCAAGCACAAATAATTATTGATCATCCCACACTGGAAAGCGTATTGGAAAGATTGCCCATCAAAAAATAAATCCAACCGTTACAAGTCCGGTTGTAGTTTTGTTTTTTAAGTAAGCCCGAGGACCAGAGCCATCGAAGAAAGTATACGGCTGATAAGGATATTTTTTACTCGTGCTGTTTATCACGGCAAAGTCGACATAAAAAGTCTTTGTACGAATTCCAGCGCCAGCTGACAAACTCGTAATTTGATTATTGGCATTGACGCTGGCTTTATAAGCATTCGGCTGGAGTCCGTAGCCAAGACGCAATCTGTATTTATCGTATCGCCCTTCTGCTCCGATGCGATAATTAAACACAGATTTATAAACGCTTTTGATTTGATCGTTGTCCTGAGAAAATGAAACGCCACTTGTCGTGGAGTTATATTTCGCATGCCCGGGATTTGTGAGCTCGACGTCAGCGGTTACAAAACCATATTTGCTAAGAAAGGTTGCTCCAGCGCTGAGCTTACTGGGAATCGTCAGGCTATAATCGGACGTGATAATATCGGTTTGTTCCGGATTGCCCGTGTTGTCATCGAGATAGGTTGTCTTGTCACCGTAATAGTCAAAATGATTCCAGCGAGTTCCCATGCTTGCCTCATATGTTTCAGACATATTGAAAAAAGTGGGTGTGGAGTAAGAAAGACCAAACTGCAACATTTCTATCGGACGAATAATTGTTCCAATCGTGAGGTTTACGCCCGACCCACGCACCGCCAATGATTCATTAAGCTGAAGATATTTAAGGGTGTCTGAAATGAATTGCTCAGTAAATGTCTTTTGCGATTTATATTTTAACGAAACCAGGCCAAGTCCAGCGCCAAAGTAGAATTTGTCGTTGATATTCGCGCCATAGGCAAACGACCACTGATTTGATGAACCTGTATTCTGAATTTCCTCTTGTTGCTTTTCCGGATATCCGGCATCAGTAAAATATTCAGTGTTTGGTCCAGGAGGATTTAATATTGACTTAGCACCAATGAGATAATTAAAATATGCGAGACCGGTTGGAGAGTTATAGTTCACGCCACCTTTTTGAAATTGACTCGTAGTGGCACCAAACGCCTGATCGATAAAGTAATCAACGATTGAGTTATTGGTATTCTTTCCTGAATACAATAACGTCTGATTGAAGTCATTCATCCGCGCAAAAGAAACGGAGAACGTACCACCAAGAAATGGACCTGTATTTTTAGGCATGTGCCATGCTAAACTCAACCCTGGAATATTAAATACAGATTTATTCTCGCTGCTGTTATTGCCAAGATAGTTTGCATCCATTGTATGGGAGCTAACGCCTGCGCTGATTGTAAACTCAGATCGATTGAACATTCCCAGTCCTGCTGGATTGCCGAAGCCTGCAGTGTAGTCGCCCCCGAGGGCGGTCTTGGCGCCACCTAAACCCAATATTCGAGCACTTCCTGTTGGTTGCTGGCGGCTAAACATAAATGCTGTTTCAGCATAGTTCTGACCGAAGGCGATTGAAAAATTGAGCAATACAAAAGCAGTCAGGGTTGTCCTGAAAAATTTTAATGCCATTTCTTAATTTGTTGAAGGTTATTAATCCCTGCGGCTTCTTCCGCCACCACCCGAGCTGCTACCGCCTGAACTCGATGGAGAATATGAAGAATGGCTTCTGGCGCCACCACTATCGAAGCTGCTGTTGCTATTGCTTCGCGAACCACTGCCGTAGCTATTATTGTTGTTATTGTTATTCCACGAACTTGAGCGATTATATTGAGTCTGGCTTCTGCTGTCGTAAGAGTTGTTAGATGTGTTGTTATTCGAATTTCCGTAGTTATTGTAACGCCACGCATTGTTGTAATATTCGGTACGTGTTCTTCCGCCGGAATTATCGTCACCACGTGTGGTGGTGCCCACTGTGGTGCGTGTACGGGTGTCGTTGTTTTGCGTAGCATAATATGACCCTCGTGTTGGCCTGCGTCCGTAAGAAACTCCTCGACCGTTTTCTATTGAAGTTCCATTGTTCACAACCACCACTGTTGGCCTGTAGTTGTTCCAATACCAATTTGAACCGTAGCCAAAGCTTGCACCATATCCAAAATAGTTGTTCCCTGCGTAGTATGGACGATTCCAGTAATTATACGATCCGCCCCACCCATAATTATAATTTGAACCGTAGTAGTAACTGAATCCGCTGGAGTAGCCATTGTAAGACCAATATGGATCATACCATGGACTGTTCCATGAATCATAGTAGCCATAGTAAGGACTGTTCCATGAATAGATTGAGGGCCCCCAATAATTCGGTCTATACCATGAATTGCCGTACCAGTTATTAAAATTATTATTGAAGTTATTGTAGTTGCTTCGGTTATTGAATTGATAGTTATTCACGAAGTAATTTTCCTCATCAGTTTTCGCAACCTGAGAATTTGATCGTGACGTATATTCCGGATTCACATTTCGCGCTGAATAGCTATCGGTGGGATTTACAGACTCCTCATCCTGTTGATTTCTTTTCCGAACGGACGCATATGCCAGCTCGGTACTCTTTTTAGCTTCACGAAGTTTGGCGCGATCCTTCGATGTAAAGTACATGTCATCATTTTCAACATCCTGCGCATAGGCAGACCCTGCGAAAATGAGAGCCAAAAGACCGAATAAAATCACCTTGTTCTTCATATGAAATGCTATTAAGGTTGTAGTCATTATAACGTCAAATCAATAAAAAGTATTCTTTAAATCTACAAAATTTCGTGGCCAATGTCGACTGCTATCAACGCAAAGAATACTACTAAACTCAAACCCGGTTATATTTGCCGTTCAATCAAAATTATTACGCAAGAATTATACCATTATGGGCAAAGAAATTCCAACCCGGGCCGAAGATTATTCGCTGTGGTACAATGAGTTAGTTAAAAAAGCCGATTTGGCCGAGCATTCTGATGTGAGAGGTTGCATGGTCATTAAACCCTATGGCTACAGCATTTGGGAAAAAATGCAGCAGGCACTCGACAAAATGTTCAAGGACACAGGTCATTCGAATGCGTATTTCCCATTGTTTGTGCCGAAGAGTTTGTTCGAGGCTGAAGAAAAAAATGCTGAAGGTTTTGCCAAGGAATGTGCTATTGTTACACATTACAGGTTGAAGGCCGATCCTAATAACAAAGGAAAGCTGATAGTTGATCCTGAGGCGAAACTTGAAGAGGAACTTGTGGTTCGGCCAACAAGTGAAGCCATCATTTGGAACACATATAAAAAATGGATTCAGTCATATCGTGATCTGCCGATCCTTGTAAATCAATGGGCAAATGTTGTTCGTTGGGAGATGCGTACGAGATTATTTTTACGAACAGCTGAATTTCTTTGGCAGGAAGGTCACACAGCACATTCAACTTCAGAGGAAGCAGTCAACGAA
Organism: uncultured Chryseosolibacter sp.; assembly: GCA_967728665.1. Lineage (GTDB taxonomy): Bacteria > Bacteroidota > Bacteroidia > Cytophagales > Cyclobacteriaceae > Chryseosolibacter. Next base: position 14,551 of record CBQWHS010000006.1, read on the forward strand.
ACTGTTCAGATGCTGAATATATACGCACACTTTGCAGAAAATTTTATGGCCGTTCCGGTTATCAAAGGAAAAAAAACAGAGAGTGAACGTTTCCCTGGTGCGGTTGACACATATTGCATCGAAGCGATGATGCAAGATGGGAAAGCGCTGCAGGCGGGAACATCTCACTTCTTAGGACAAAATTTTGCCAAGGCGTTTAATGTTCAGTTTACGAGCAAAGCCGGAAAACTCGAAGACGTTTGGGGAACTTCATGGGGCGTTACTACGCGATTGATTGGAGCATTGATCATGGCGCACTCCGATGACGATGGACTCATCATTCCTCCAAAGCTTGCACCCATCCATGTTGTGATCGTGCCGATATTTAGAAACGATGACGAATTGAATCGAATCACCGAAAAGGTAAATGAAATTTCTGCTTCGTTGCGCTCGCTTGGTTATGCAGTGAAGTTTGACAATCGCGATACACAAAAGCCGGGTTATAAATTTGCTGAATGGGAATTGAAAGGTGTGCCAGTGCGGATTGCCATTGGTCCACGCGACCTTGAAAATGGAACAGTGGAAGTAGCAAGACGAGACACCAAAGAAAAGCAAGTCATAAAACTAACTGACGTTGCGGCATCCATTCCTAATTTGCTTGATGAAATTCAGAAAACAATTTACAATCGAGCGCTTGCATTCCGCAATGATCACATCACGCGTGTGGAAACTTTTGATGAATTGAAAAGTGTTCTTGATGGCAAAGGTGGATTTGTCTCCGCGCATTGGGACGGCACTGCAGAAACAGAGGCGAGCATTAAAGAGGAAACGAAGGCCACTATCCGCTGCATTCCATTGGATGCAAAGGAGGAAATAGGAAAATGCGTTTACTCTGGCAAGCCAAGCAACAAAAGAGTGTTGTTCGCCAGAGCATATTGATCCAATCTATTTGAGTAACCGGGTACCGGCTCACAACTGTGGTTGGAAATGACTACTTTTGATTAACTCCAAATTTTATATGCTCACGTGGATTATAATTTTGTCACTGCTGCTGATTGGGCTTATATTAATTATTGTTGAAATTATTTTCATCCCAGGCACCACTGTAGTTGGAATACTTGGATTAATATTTTCGGGTGTGGGAATAGTTGTCAGCTATCGGCACTTTGGTGCGGATGTTGGACTTTATATTCTCATCGCCACATCCGTGATTTCGATATCAACCTTGATCTATAGCTTTCGATCTAAATCGTGGACAAAATTTTCACTCAAGACAGCGAACAACGGCAAAGTAAACGAGGGCATGCTCGATGCATTGGCCGTTGGCGAAAAAGGAACAACAATTTCAACACTGCGACCTATCGGAAAAGCAGAGTTCAACAATAAGCAATTTGAAGTTAGAACATCCGGCGATTACGTTGACACCAACACTCCGATCAGAATTATCCTGATTCAATCGCACCAGATTTTTGTAGAACCTATTAACTAAGCACAACCCCACAACCAATAAGAAGTATTTTATGGATAACAGCGCAGCATTGCTCATTATGATTTTTGGAGGAATAGTCCTCTTTTTCATTTTTCTCTATTTCGTTCCAATCAATCTTTGGATTACAGCTTTATTCTCCGGTGTAAAAGTTGGATTGTTTGAACTGATATTCATGCGAATCCGAAAAGTGCCACCGCGGATAGTAGTAGATTCATTAATTACAGCAACGAAGGCTGGCCTTCAAATCAATTCGAACGAATTGGAAACCCACTACCTCGCAGGTGGAAATGTTCCAAATGTAATACGTGCATTGATCTCGGCAGACAAGGCAAATATCAGTTTGAGTTTTAAACAAGCAACAGCTATTGACCTTGCGGGTCGAGATGTATTTCAAGCAGTGCAGATCTCGGTAAATCCAAAAGTTATTACCACACCAAAAGTTGCGGCCGTTGCAGCCGATGGAATTCAGCTGATAGCAGTAGCACGTGTTACCGTTCGTGCGAGCATTTCTCAATTGGTGGGTGGTGCCGGTGAAGACACTATTCTTGCCCGTGTTGGAGAAGGGATTGTTTCATCTATTGGTTCGGCCCGCTCACACAAGGAAGTTTTAGAAAGCCCTGATAAGATTTCGAAACTTGTATTGTCACGCGGATTGGATGCAGGAACTGCATTTGAAATTTTATCCATTGATATTGCAGACGTCGATGTAGGAGCAAATATTGGTGCGAAGCTTCAGATCGATCAGGCTTCTGCTGATTTGAAAGTTGCCGAAGCCCGTGCAGAAGAACGCAGAGCCATGGCAGTAGCATTAGAACAAGAGATGAAAGCTAAGGCACAAGAGGCGCGCGCAAAAGTAATTGAGGCTGAAGCTGAGATTCCGAAAGCAATTTCTGAGGCTTTTATCAAAGGAAATCTTGGCGTGATGGATTATTACAAAATGCAAAACGTTCAGGCTGACACTGGAATGAGACAAGCAATCTCGGGTTCTGGTTCGGCTAACGCTCCGAAGAAAGATTAATCATTTTTATCTTGGATTGACAAGTCAATCCAAGATTTCAGAATACTTAGTTCTTGCTTGTCCTGGTTAGATAGGGCAAGCTTTTTTTTGTCCTGGTTAAAGCCAGGGTGAATGAAATGCAATTATTATAGCTCTCAAAGTTTCTCCCACTCTGCTTTCTTTTCCACAACGTAGGAGTTCGTCTTTTCATCGAACTGCAAGTGATCATACACCTGAGGGATAGTTGTGATTCCATCCTTATTTAATAATCCAAACTTTGAATCGCGCTTTACAATAAAATATCCGTTGTCAAGATCGACTACCTTGTCAAATTTAGCATTGATAATTGTGTTGCCATTCATCAGTGCTACGCCCCACAAGCCATTCTGTTTGACCTTCATGCGTCCCTGTTTTGTGACTATAATGCTGTCATATCGAACAGGTAAAACAATTTTTCCTGACGCATTGATCAATCCAAGAAACGATTTCTGTTTTACGATAGCGTAACCATTTTTGAAGGACTCAACTTCATCATAAACAGGTTGAATAGCAATGTTGTCCTGATGATTTATAAAACCCCACTTGCCTCTTATTTTGATAGCAGCAACATTCTCGCTGAAGTCTTTAATGTCTTCATAGCGATTGGCAATTCTGAGCCGCCCACGATTATCAACAAAACCATAGCGGCCATCACGTTTTATTCCGTGGAGTCCTTCTGATTCATGAAACTGTTCATTCACATCTTCGGCGTGCACTTCACGATCGGTTACTAAACCATCCATATTGATTTTCCAGATGGCGCCTGAAGGAAGATATTCCCACAAATAACCATTTTGAAAAACCATTTTGTTCTCGGAGAAGTAAACAAGGTCACCTTTAAATGATTTTAAAAAGATATTTGAACCATTGGTTTGAAGATATCGGTCATTTGTAATCAGGTTTATTTTTTCCTGGTTGGGACTTAGTATCCATTCCTCCCGAGTGCTGATAACACCATATTTCCCTTTGAATTTTACAACGATCAAATCATCGACTAACTGTAGGATGGAATCATGAACACATGCGATTACTTCTTTGCCCGATTGATCAAGTCCGCCCCAATAGCCACGGAGTTGTGCTGGAAAAAATTTTCCATTGTATCGTTCAATTTTTTGATAAGGT